>DATKAU010000120.1:0-4230 GCA_035514655.1 Anaerolineales bacterium | reverse complement strand
GCTAATTTTACTTCATTAAATAAAGCAGGTCACGTTTGAAACGTGACCTACAGAGGATTAAAAACTGGTAACCAGCGAAATGCCGATTGCCAGCAGAATAAAAAGCAACTGAAATGCGAACAACGCAGCCAACACATAGACGACGTACATCCACGCCGATCGCGTCTGCCTTTGTTTGCGGATTTCCTCCCCTTCCGCCAGCTGCTGGACGAACTGCCCCGCTTGCGCCGCGTCGTCTGCCCAGACGAGATTCTGCGCGTCGTTCTGGACGATGAGCCTGACTCCGTCAAACGAGCGGATCCACGCCGAGGCGTCGACCGCCGCGGTCCCGCTGACGATGAGTCCGTTGAACTCGCCTTCTGGCTTTTCGGCGGGACTCGCCACTATAATCTGCACCTTCGAGCCGAGTTTCATCAACGCGGCTTTGATGGAATCCACAAAGCCTCCATCCGAATCGACAATCACCACGCGGAACGCGCCCTGTTTCTCCTCAAGTGTATCTGCTGTAGCCGCGCCATCGCGCCGCAGAACCGACAGGTGATACACCAGAACCACACTGAACAGAAAGAGCGACAGAGCAAGGTTCAACACCGTGTTCGCAAAATCGCTGGCGGTCACGCCTTCAAGCGCGGCAACGATTAATTGATAGACCAATCCCACCGCAGTTCCCATCCCGCCGATGACGGAGAAAAATAACACAAGATACAGATATGACCTGCGAAGCACCGATCTGCGTGAATGCTCGCCCAGCTCGTTCTGAGCCAGTGCCTCGGCTTGCATCGGGCGCCACATCAAGATCCAAAGCGGCAAACCTACAAGGAGCGAGGAGAGCGCATTGATCAGCGACTCGCGCAGGAAGTTATCGGTAACGAAGTTCCTATCGATCACGAGATCAATGAAGAATGAGAAGAGAAGCACCACACCCACGAACGAAACGACCAAGCCAATGAAAGAGAGGATGTAATTGTAGAGCCGCTTCATGCCTGCCTGGCTAATCTGGTCGCCGACGGCTTCGATGTGACGGTTAAGCCAGTGACCGAAATATGCCCACACCATGCCAAGCGGCACGCCGATGGAGATCGGTCCGCCGATCTCGCGGATGAACTCGTGAAAGGTGAAATCTCCGCCAAATAACGCGCCGAGAATGATATTCACCACATTCCATGCGGCAGTAATCACCGTGATCACTCCGCCGAGGGAGAGCAGGTAGAGAATGCTGAGGCGGAGAGTCGAGCCCATTTCGGCGGGATCAGAGAGCGAGTCTTGAATGACGCGCCACGCGTACACCCACACGGGAGTCCCGATGAGGATCAACGCGGTTCCGTTGACCACAACTTCGCGCCCGATCTCTCCGATCACATCTCCAGGGATGTAAAAGATGAAGCGCAGAATTTGTTGCGTGCCAAACACCGTCATCAACAAACCATAGAGCATCCAGATATAGCGATACAGGCGGCGGACTTCGGAGAAATTTTTCCGATCAGATAACGTTGCCCAATCGCCGCGCAGGACATTCCAGAAATATGCGGCGACGATCCCGTTCATGAGAATGGCGATGAAATTATCGGCGATGGATTGCTCGCGAAAGGAACTGAAGGCGCGCTCGACGCCCAACCCCGTGGCTTGCACGAGCGAGCGGTCGATGAACGATAGGGTGTTTTGCACCACGGGAATGAGCGTACCCAGCAGGATCGCGTAGAGGAACACCGCGCGCAGTGTGGCGGTCTTCTCCTCGTCATCGCGCGCAGAGGCTCGCTGCGCCCACAGCCAGTGAACGAGAAAGATGGGGACTCCGACGAGGATCAATGCGAGGGCTTGCGCGAGAGCTTCCGCCCCGCCTGATACGGTTTGGTTCGCAATCGAACGGAGCAGCCCCACCATGCCCCACAGCACCACTTCGATACTGATGAAGGCGACGAGGTAAAAATAAAGACGACGGATGGATTTCATAATTTGTGTCCTCCCGTCATTTCGGCGGTTCCACGTACCAGTTGTATTCCCAGAAATAATACGATGGCATGGAGGTCAACTTCCACGCGCCGTTCTGGTTGACTAACCCGGCGTGCTGCACATCGCGATAGCCCGTCGAGAACGGATCGCTGGGGTTATAGATCAACGCCACTTCCACGTATGCTTCATCGTCGATCACTTCGGTATCCCCGATGTCCACTGCCGAATTGCCCGGGTTGACCAGGCCGTTCAGGAATCCCTGCCGGAATTCATCGTAGTCGGGTTTGTGTTCGAGGTCCGCGAGATAGCCATAGGCTTTCTCGTAATCCTTTTCGAGCACAGCCACTATGTAGTTGCGGACCACGCCTTCGGGGGTATCGTCGGCGACGTAGGTCTGCGTATCACGGCGGGTGAAGAACACCGCCAAGGCGGCGATCACCAATATGCCGATGCCGATCAAAATACCTGTCAGAAAACGATCTTGTTTCATGAAGCCTCCAGGGTTCAGATTCATTGTATTGGCTTAACGACGAAAAGGCAAGCAGGTTTGTTTCAGGCTTGAATCAATATCCTTCTGATTGTATACTGGTTTCATGGGCAGATTACCTTCCGGCACCGTCACCTTTCTCTTTACCGATATCGAAGGTTCAACCAAACTCGCGCAGGCATATCCCGACACATGGGAGTCGCTGCGAGGACGGCATCATGCCATTTTGCAATCCGCAATGGCAGCCCACAATGGCTATGTCTTCCAAATCATCGGCGATGCTTTTTGCGCGGCATTCCACACCGCGGGAGACGCGCTACGTGCGGCGGTCCAATCTCAAATGGGCCTCGCTGCTGAAAACTGGAGCGACGCGCCGATCAAGGTGCGAATGGGAATCCATACAGGCAAAGCCGAAATCCAGGAGAACGGCGAATATCACGGCTTTCTTACGATGAGCCGCATCCAGCGGTTGATGTCTGCCGCGCATGGCGGGCAGGTATTGCTTTCGCTTGCCACCGAGGAACTTGTCCGTGATGAGCTGCCGGAGGACGTTTCTTTGCGCGATATAGGTGAGAAACGACTCAAGGATTTAACCCGCTCCGAACATATTTATCAACTTGTTATTTCAAATCTGCCCGCCGACTTTCCACCGCTCAAGACCCTGGATGCGTATCGTCACAACCTTCCGGCACAGCTGACAAGTTTCATCGGCCGTGAAAAGGAGATGGCTGAGATCAAACAAGCCATTCATGAACACCGCCTGGTAACGCTTACAGGTTCAGGCGGGACCGGCAAGACACGCCTATCTTTACAGGTTGCCGCGGAATTGATCGATCAATTCCGGGATGGCGTGTGGTTCATGGAACTCGCGCCGCTGACCAACCCCGATCTCATCCCGCAAACCGTCCTTTCTGCCTTTGGAGTAAGAGAACAACAAGGCAGGACTGCCACACAAATATTGACGGATTACGTACGGGAAAAAAATCTCCTGCTGGTGATGGATAACTGTGAACATCTCATCAAAGCCTGCGCCGTGTTAGCCGATGCAATGCTCAACACCGCGCCTGCCATAACAATCCTAGCAACGGGGCGCGAGGCGTTGGGCGTCAAAGGAGAAGTGACATGGCATGTTCCTTCGCTATCTCTACCCGATGCCAATCATTTGCCCCCACTTGATCAATTGTCACAATATGAAGCAGTGGAATTATTTATCGAACGTGCGCTGTTGGCACAGCCGCATTTCATCGTGACGAAGAACAACGCGCCTGCCATCGCCCAAATCTGCTCCCGTTTGGACGGCATTCCCCTGGCAATTGAACTTGCCGCTTCACGGGTGAGCGCCTTGAGCGCCGATCAAATTGCCGCGCGCCTCGATGACCGCTTCCGCTTATTGACCGGCGGAGCGCGGACCTCCCTGCCGCGCCACCAAACCTTGCGCGCTACCATTGACTGGAGTTACGACCTGCTTTCGGAGAATGAAAAGATTTTACTTCGCAGGCTGGCAGTCTTCGTCGGCGGTTGGACGCTTGAAGCCGCAGAATCAATTTGCGGTGAGGGGGGAAGCGATTTCGATGCCTTTGATTTACTGACCCATCTGGTTGATAAATCCCTGGTTATCATCTATGAATCAAAAAACGGCACACGGTATCACATGCTCGAGACAACGCGCCAATACGCACAGGAAAAACTGCTGGTTTCGGAAGAGGTCGAATCCATGCGCAAGAGACAGCGCGATTGGTTCCTGGGTTTGGTTGAGCGCGCCGATCCCAGAGATTCTGCTGACGTGGCTTGGC
>DATKAU010000119.1:0-2866 GCA_035514655.1 Anaerolineales bacterium | reverse complement strand
TCGGAGGCGAAGGTCAAAGCCGAGGGCGGGCAAATCTCGTGGGGCGATGCACCGCTGGTGATCAACCCGTTCGACGAGTACGCGGTGGAAGGCGCGCTCCAGCAACGGGAAGCTGTCAGCGGCTCGACGGTCACCGTCCTGTGCATCGGACCTGAGTCTGCAAAGGAAGCGCTTAAGCACGCCCTCGCCATGGGCGCGGACGATGCCATCCTCGTCTCGGACCCCGCGCTCAAGGATCTCGACACACTCGGTGCGGCGCGCATTCTTGCCGCAGCGATCAACAAGATCGGCGGCGTGGACATGGTTATCTTCGGGCGGCAAACGCTTGACAGCGGCTCGGGTCTCACCCCTGCACAAACCGCGCGCGCCCTCGGGTGGTCCATGCTTGGGCTGGCGGGGCAGATCAAGGTCGACTCGGGGAGCGTTATCGTTGAACGCGTCATCGAAGAGGGCAGGCAGTCTATAAATGCGAAATTGCCTGCTATCATCAGCGTCGTGCAAAGTATCGGCGAACCGCGCTACCCGTCGTTCATGGGCATCCGCAAAGCGTCGAAGGCGGAAATCCCCGTGTGGTCGTTGGCTGATCTCGGAGCCAGCGTGCAGGAGGCGATCGTCACACGCAGTGAATTGATGAGCCCGCCCGCACGCGAGAGCGCAGTTGAAATCATCACAGGTGAAAGTCCCACCGAAATCGCAGATAAACTCGCCGACAAACTCATCGCGGAGAAGGTGTTATGAAAACCTTTGTATACATCGATCATTTCAAGGGCGAGGTGCAACCTGCTTCATGGGAGGCGCTTGGGCTGGCGAAATCATTTGGTTCAACCTCTGCGATTGTGTTCGGTTCCGGTGTCGAGGCCATCGTGAAAGATGCCTTTGAGCATGGCGCGGACGAGGTCCTGCTCGCGGACGATCCTGCCTTGTTGGATTTTCGCGTCGAAGTGTTTGCCTCCACCCTGTCTGCGCTCGCGTCTGCACAAAGCCCAAGCCTGATCCTGTTCCCCTCCACGACGCGCACCCGCGAACTCGCCGCCACCTCTGCTGTGGACTTGAACTGCGGCGTGATCACCGACGCAACGGCAGTGGATGTAAACGGTGATTCAGTCGTAGTGACGCGGCCTATTTACGAAGGCAAGTTATTCGAGAAGGTGACATGCTCGAGCGCGTTGCAATTCATCACGATACGCGGACGCGCGTTCCCCAAGCCGGAAAAACAAGCTGGCAAAACCGGCACGACTACAAATGTGGAAGCAAAGACCGATGCCTTGACCACCGTTGAGGGGTACAGCGTCGCTGAAGTTGGGGTCAGCCTGAATGATGCAGGAGTCATCGTCTCGGGCGGGCGCGGCGTTTCGAACAACCCGTCCTTGCAGCCACCTGCCGGACTTGACGACAAGCAATCCGAGGTCTGGCGCGCACAGCAGGGATTCAAACTCGTCGGCGAACTCGCCTCTGTGTTGGGCGGCGCGGTCGGCGCCTCGCGCGCAGCCGTGGATGCAGGCTATATCCCCTACTCCAATCAAGTCGGGCAGACAGGCAAAGTCGTCGCGCCAGATCTGTATATCGCCTGCGGCATCTCTGGCGCGATCCAGCACCTGGCGGGAATCCGCTCGGCGAAGATGGTGGTCGCGATCAACAAGGATGCTGACGCGCCGATCTTCAAGGCCGCCAGATATGGCGTGGTCGGCGATTTGTTCGTCATCGTCCCGGCATTGACAGAGGCGTTCAAGAGGAAGTTGGGAAAATAGTGTTCCCATTCATCCAAATCAAACACACCTCCAAATTTGGAGGTGTGTTTTTGTATACCCCTATTGGGGGAGTAACAGATTAACACCCCATATGTCATGGTTGATATATTTTCTCCGGGACAATCAAATTCGCGAGAGAAAATTCGCACTTCTTAAAAGGAGAAATACATGAAAAAGAAAAATTTCAAGAGATCTTTGATTATCATGGTTGTCTTTGCCATCCTCTCGGCTTGTAATCTGCCCAGCTCCCAGGAGGCAACGCCCCCTCCGGCAACCCAGCCGCCCGCGACAGAACTGGTAACGGTCGTCGATACTGCGACCAGCCCGCCGCCAACAGAAATCCCGATCTTGCATACCACGATTCCCGTCTCGCTACCGGATAATCGCAGCGGGCACGCCGGCGATTACGATTCCTCCGTTACAGCAGAACAGAAAAAATCAAACGGTGGCGACCGTTTCACCTTCGAGCAATTCGAGCGTCCGTTCAACGCCAATACGATGGATGTATACTTCCCCAACCTCGATATCATCGACACATTTGTATTTCAGGATGATACGTGGATTTATGGAACCATCCAGGTCGTGGACCGGTCTGCGGCGAGTTCATCCCCCTACCGCTTTGCCATGCAGCTCGATGTGCACGTGGATGGCAAGGGCGATTACCTGGTGGTGACGGAAAACCCCTCCTCCACCGACTGGACGGTAAACGGCGTTCAGGTGTATTTCGACACCAACAGCGATGTGGGTGATCTGACCGCCATGTTCACCGACCTCGATGCCGAGAATGACGGCTTTGAGACCATGTTGTTCGATCAAGGCAAAGGTGACGACCCCGATTCGGCATGGGCGCGCGTATCGCCGGACGATCCGAACACGATTCAACTTGCGGTCAAACGCTCTCTGGTTGGAAACCCGCCGTTATACATGGTCAACATGTGGACGGGGCACGCCACCCTCGACCCGACCCTGTTCGATTATAGCGATCATTACACCCACGAACAGGCTGGCGCAGCGGATCCGGGTCTACCCAACTTCTACCCAATCAAGGAAGTGTATGAACTGGATAATTCCTGCCGCATCGCGGTTGGTTTTCACCCCTCGGGGAATGAACCGGGATT
>DATKAU010000118.1:0-7210 GCA_035514655.1 Anaerolineales bacterium | reverse complement strand
CTTTCAGGATTATGCGCTTTTCCCCCATATGAC
Source organism: Anaerolineales bacterium (assembly GCA_035514655.1). Classification (GTDB taxonomy): domain Bacteria; phylum Chloroflexota; class Anaerolineae; order Anaerolineales; family Villigracilaceae; genus Defluviilinea. Next base: position 7,177 of record DATKAU010000118.1, on the reverse strand, counting down.
GACCGGTGAAAACATCGCCTATGGTCTGATGATCAAGAAGGTGGCAAAAGCGGAACGCACGAAGCGCGTGGCTGAAATGCTTGATCTCGTTCAGCTGCCGGGATTCGCCTCCCGGAAACCAGCCCAACTCTCCGGTGGACAAAGACAACGCGTCGCCCTTGCCCGTGCCTTGATCAATCATCCCAAAGTGCTGCTTCTCGATGAGCCTCTCGGCGCCCTCGACCTGAAACTACGCCAGCAGATGCAGGTCGAGTTGAAGGCGATCCAAAAACGCGTGGGCATTACCTTCATCTTCGTCACTCACGATCAGGAAGAAGCGCTGACGATGAGCGATCGCATCGCACTTTTTAATCATGGGCGCATCGAGCAGATAGGCACACCTGCCGAGATTTATGAGCATCCTGCCACGGCGTTTGTTGCCGGCTTCGTGGGGACGTCCAACCTCGTCAGCGGCGAGGTGGCAAAACGGATCACCGGATCAGACATCACGTTTTCGATCCGGCCCGAGAAAATTCATCTTGGAAGCGCGGACGTGCAGGCAGACGCAGATAGTTACGTCGGCGACGGGAGCGTGCGCGATGTCATCTATCTCGGTTTATACACGCGTTATCTCGTCGAGTTGGATGGGGGAGGGGATCTGGTTGTGGTGGAGCAAAACCTGAAAACCACATCGATGGATGTGTTGAAAGCTAGAGGGCAGCGTGTGCGCCTGCATTGGAAGAAGGAGCACATCCGCCAGGTGGGTGGGTAACAGCGATGTTGCAGAGAATATCAACCTACCTGTATCTGCGCCCAGGGCTTGTGCTGGGATTGCTGCTGGGTCCGCCGCTGGTGTACATGCTCGTGGTGTACCTTGGTTCGTTATTTAACCTCCTTATATACAGTTTTTATTACCTTGAAGAATTCACCGGCTTGATCGTGCGTGAGTTTACACTGCGGACGTATGCACAAATCTTCGAACCTGCCAACCGCGATATCTTTATCCGCACGGCGGGCATGGCAGCGGCGGTGACTGTGGTCGACGCGGTGATCGCCTTCCCGCTGGCATATTACATCGCAAAGTTCGCCTCGCCGCGTTGGAAGACGTGGCTGATTATCGCCGTGACCATCCCGTTGTGGTCGAGTTATCTCGTTCGCGTCTATGCCTGGAAGTTGATCCTCGCCCAGGAGGGAATCCTGTCCTGGTTCATCAACCTGCTTCAACTGGACGGCGTGCTCGACTGGTTGTTGAGCATCGAAGCCATCGGCGGCTCATCGCTTGCGTTATCACCCATCGGGATGTTTATTGTGTTTTCCTACATCTGGCTTCCGTATATGATTATTCCGATCCAGACTGCATTGGAACGAGTGCCAGGTTCATTGATTGAAGCCTCCAGCGATCTGGGTGCGAAACCTTTGCAGACATTCCGTACCGTGATCCTGCCGCTGGCATTCCCGGGTGTCGTCGCCGGATCAATCTTCACCTTTTCGTTGACGTTGGGAGATTTTATCGTGCCATTATCACTTGGCAATTCCAAATTCTTCATCGGGCAGGCGGTGTATTCATATCAGGGCACGGCAGGGAATATTCCTCTCGCCGCGGCAATGACGATGGGTCCCGTTGTAATCATGATTGTCTACCTGCTCATCGCCCGCAGACTGGGAGCCTTCGATGCCCTCTAATTCCTCTTCTCATGGACCAAAGGCTTCATGGGGCTTGAAACTTGCCGCCCTCGGTGGGCTGCTGTTTTTGCATGTGCCGATCCTGATCATCTTTTTATATACACTCACACCGGATGAAACCACATACACGTTTCCGCTCCCGGGTATCACGTTCAAGTGGTTCGGCATCGCCCTCCAGCGCGCAGACATGTGGCGCGCGTTGGTCCTTTCATTACAGGTGGCGGTTGTTGCGACGCTCGCAGCTCTCATACTCGGGACGCTTGCCGCGGCGGCGGTGTATCGCAGTCAATTCTTCGGGAGGGAGGCGATCTCCTTCCTGCTCGTATTGCCGATCGCCCTGCCCGGCATCGTGACAGGCATCGCCCTCCGCACCGCCATCGGCGGGTTCGATATCCCGTTTTCGTTCTGGACGATTGTGATCGGTCACGCGACGTTTTGTGTGGTCGTTGTGTATAACAACGTTCTGGCGCGATTCCGGCGCATGCAAGGCTCGCTGATCGAAGCTTCGATGGACCTGGGTGCTAACTCGTTCGAGACTTTTCGTCATGTGGTCTTCCCCAATATCGCCACGGCGCTCCTCGCCGGGGGCATGCTGGCGTTTGCGCTTTCGTTCGACGAAGTGATCGTGACGACCTTCACTGCGGGACAACAAACGACCCTGCCAATCTGGATATTTTCACAACTTAGCCGGCCGCGCGACAGGCCCGTGACAAACGTTGCCGCGATGATCGTAATGCTGATCACATTCGTCCCAATTTTCTACGCCCAACGTCTGTCTGCACAGAGTTCGGATACCGAAGGCGAGACGAAATAGATCCTCAAGATCATCCAGCAGTTGTACTGCTGGATGATGCTCCGCGGCAGTACAACTGCCACAGAAACGAATGTAAATACAAGAGCCACCCAATTGAGGCGGCTCTGTGCTATTCTCGATTTCGTTGCGAGGGCGGTTTCCACGCTGAGCGGAGCTGTAGGCGTAGTCGAAGCGACGCCCGAAGCAATCTCGTGTAATCTTCCAACGAGTGTATGGATGCAACTACGAGATTGCTTACCCCTGCGGGGCACATGTCGTCGCTCCCCGCGAAGCGTGCCGCTCCTCGCAATGACACTACTTCAGAAGAGACGGAATCTCTTCGGGGTGTTTCGCCACTTTCACACCGGCGCCTTCGAGGGCTTTCACCTTGTCTGCTGCAGAGCCGGCGCCGCCTTCGATGATCGCGCCTGCGTGTCCCATGCGCTTTCCGGGAGGGGCAGTCTGCCCGGCGATGAATGAAACAACCGGCTTGGTCATCCTCGATGCGATGTAATCTGCGGCTTTGTCCTCGTCTGTGCCGCCGATCTCACCGATCAACACGACTTTTTCTGTGTGCGGATCGTGTTCGAACATTTCCAGCACATCGATGAAGTTCGTGCCATTGACCGGGTCGCCGCCGATGCCCACACACGTGGACGCGCCCATGCCAACGAGTTTCAATGCGTAGAGCACTTCGTATGTCAATGTGCCAGACCGCGAAACAACACCGATGTTTCCGGGGATGGCGATGTCGCCGGGGATGATCCCTACCTTTGATTCACCGGGAGTTAACATGCCGGGGCAGTTCGGTCCGACAAAGCGGACTTTCTTCTGGTCGAGGTAATTTCTCACACGCATCATATCCTGAACGGGAATGCCCTCGGTGATGCATACAATCAATGGAATGCCTGCATCGGCAGCTTCGAGCATCGCGTCGGGGGCGAAACGCGCGGGGACGAAGATCACGGAACAGTTGGCGTCTGTGGCGTCCTTGGCGAGTTTCACCGAGTCGAAAACGGGCACTTTTCCATCCAGCACCCATTCGCCGCCCTTGCCGGGCGTCACACCTGCGACAACGTTCGTGCCATAGGCGACCATCTGCGTGGTGTGGAACAACCCTTCATTGCCGGTGATGCCCTGCACAATCAAGCGCGTCTTTTTGTTGATCAGGATGCTCATTTCGCCGCCTCCACAGCCTTTCTTGCGGCGTCGGCGAGCGTCTCGGCCGTGATCATCTTTGCGTTCTCGAGAAGTTTGCGTCCCTCTTCCGCGTTCGTGCCGACGAGGCGGACTACCATTGGAACCTTCGGTTTGACCTCGTCCATCGCGACCAGGATGCCGCGCGCGACCTCGTCGCAGCGCGTGATCCCACCGAAGATGTTGAACAACACTGCCCTCACGTTTGGATCGGACAGGATGATCCGCATCGCTGCGGCAACCTTGTCTGATCCTGCGCCTCCGCCGATGTCGAGGAAATTGGCCGGTTCCCCGCCGAACAATTTGACGATGTCCATGCTGGTCATCGCCAGCCCCGCGCCGTTGACCATGCAGCCGATGCTTCCGTCGAGTTTGATGTACGAGAGGCCGTACTTGCGCGCTTCGGTTTCGGCGGGCGCTTCCTCGTCGATATCGCGGATATCAGCGAGATTTGGATGGCGGAAGAGGGCGTTGTCGTCGATCATCATCTTGCCGTCGAGCGCGACGAGCCGTTTATCCTTTGTAATCACCAGCGGGTTGATCTCCGCCAGCGTCGCATCGGTCTCGAGATACGCCTGCCACAACCCTGCCGCGATTTTTGTGAAATCGCGCCAGTACTCACGCGGCAGGTCTATAGATGCAGCGACGTCGCGCGCCTGGTAATCGCGCAACCCCAACAGCGGATCGATGTGCACCTTGATGATCTTCTCAGGCGCGGTCGCGGCCACCTCTTCGATGTCCACGCCGCCCTCAGCGGAGGCGATCATCACCGGCTTCTTTGCAGCGCGGTCGTTGGTGATGGCGAAGTAGATTTCGTGTTCGATGGCAGCCGCTTCGTCTACCAGCACCTTGCGCACAGGCAGCCCCTTGATTTCCATCGTGAGAATTTGTTGCGCGAGCTGCTCGGCTTCATCGGCAGACCTGGCAACCTTGATGCCGCCTGCCTTGCCGCGCCCGCCTACCAGCACCTGTGATTTAATCACAACGCGGCCCCCCAGCTCTTCGGCGATCTGCTTCGCCTCGACTGCGGTAGCCGCTATCCGTCCTTTTGGGATCGGGATTCCGTATTTGGCGAAAATCGCCTTGGACTGATATTCGTGAAGTTTCATGTGTCCCTTCGCGTCGTTCAGGATGAAAGCACGGGCATTATACCACCCTCAATTTGACGCCTGTAAAAGGTTCACACATGTTTTTCGGGATACTCACTTCCTGGTTGCTGGATCCTCGTTTGTTACAGGTCTGCTTTATGGTATCCTTTCAAATCCGCCATGAAACATTTACTTCGAATTCGGATTTTTCTCAAACCATATACCCGGCAAATACTTGCGACCCTGCTGATTTTGGTTATCCTCACCGGCCTGAACCTGCTTGTCCCACGTATCATTCAGACGGTGGTGGATGACGGACTCGTTCGAGGCGACGCCCGCATTATTACGGGATCGGCGCTTCTCCTTCTCGCGCTCGGCCTTGGCTCGGCGATTCTGAATTTGATCCACCGTTACCTGACCGAATGGGTTGCGGCACGCGTTGGTTACGATCTACGAAACCGGATGTTCAACCACATCCAGCATCTTCCATTCACCTATCACGACCACACCCAGAGTGGGCAGCTCATCTCCCGCTGCATCGAGGATGTGCGTTCAATAGAAAAATTTGCGGGCGGCGCGGTTGCCGATCTGGTCAAATTTGTACTGCTTGCGGTCGGGGTTGTTTATCTAATGGTCAGCGCCAATCTTCTGTTGGCAGGTATCGCGCTCCTGCCCATGATCCCCCTGATTATTTTGACATCCAGTTTCGGGACAAAGATAGGCAAATTATTCTTCGTGGTGGATCAAGCAGTGGGGGAAGTCTCCAATCGGCTGCAGGAAAATGTCGTCGGTGTGCAGGTCGTCAGGGCTTTTGCGCGCGAAGAATATGAGATCAAACGATTTACAGGTGCCAACAAGTTGGTATTCAAGTCGTGGCTGCACGTCATCGACGAGTGGTCGAAGATCATGCCCACCACCAACTGGCTGACGGCGGTCAGCATCATCCTGATTTTGTGGTTTGGAGGGCGGATGGTCATGGATGGTACGCTGACCATCGGCATGATTGTCGCGTTCAACGCGTACATCCTGATGATGGCGGAACCCGCCCAGCAGTTGACGGGGCTTGTCAACGCCGGAGGTGAGGCGGCAGCCGGGGCACAACGCGTCTTTGAGGTTCTGGATATTGCGCCGGCGATTCAGTCTGCCTCAAACGCCGTGAAAGTGGAATCGCTGCGCGGCGAGGTCGAGTATCGCGATGTCCGCCTGAATTATAAGGACGAAAAAACCGCCTCGTTGAACGGGATTAGTGTCAACGTCGAGCCAAATCAAATCGTTGCGTTGATTGGGTCCACCGGTTCGGGCAAAACGTCGTTCGTGAATCTCATCCCGCGTTTTTATGATGCCACCGATGGGTGTGTACTTGTAGACGGCGTGGATGTGCGTGAAATGGATTTAATTACCCTGCGTCAGCAGATCGGGATCGTCCTGCAGACCTCGCTGTTGTTTTCAGATTCGATCAAGGCAAACATTGCCTATGGTAGTCCTGAAGCAACCATGGAGGAGATCATCGCTGCCGCCAAAGCCGCCCAGGCGCACGAGTTCATCGAGGGATTTACAAACGGCTACGATACGGTTGTCGGTGAGCGCGGAGTGACATTGTCGGGCGGGCAGCGTCAGCGCGTGGCGATCGCGCGCGCCTTGCTCATGAATCCGCGCATACTGATTTTGGATGACTCCACCTCCTCGGTGGATACGCAGACGGAGAAGCTTATTCAGGCCGCGTTGGATAATCTAATGGAGGGTCGCACCACCTTTGTGATTGCGCATCGCCTTTCCACTGTCCGCCGCGCGGATATGATTCTTGTGCTGGATAGAGGTCGAATCGCTGAACAGGGCACCCATGAAGATTTGCTTGCTCGTGGCGGATTGTACAGTGAGATTCATAATCTACAGTTGGTGGATCATGCAAAGTTTGCAGAGGAGATGGAGGAGATTCAAATTGAAGAATCCAAACCTGACGAGGGCTCACGTGAAATAGCCTAGTTCCTCGCTGAGCGGAGGAACGATGCTTGTCCGTTCCGTAGTCGAAGCGGGATATGGCAGAGATTTTATGTTGAACTGTAACAATGCCCTTCGACTACGTTTCACTCCGCTCAGGGCGGAAAACTAGGTGATATTTTATGTCTTACCTAGTATACATACTGGAGTGTTCAGATGGTTCGTTTTACACAGGAAGCACGGATGATATAAACAAACGCCTTTGGGAACATGAACAAGGCGTTGCGACCTCCTCCTATACATACTCTCGTAGACCTGTGAAATTGGTTTGGACATCAGAGGAGACGAAATATTATTATGATGCATTGCGATGGGAAAGACAGATTAAAGGCTGGAGCCGTGAAAAGAAGAAAGCTTTAATTCGTGGTGACTTTGTTGGAATACATAAAATCGTGAAAGCTGAAAGGAAACACCGAGAACAAAATAAAAAGCACTCTCC
>DATKAU010000117.1:0-8375 GCA_035514655.1 Anaerolineales bacterium | reverse complement strand
CGGCTTTTCCTGGGGCGGGCGGTGTGCAATCCCTTCGAACCAGCTCTCCTCATCACGCATCGACATCGGCAGATAGAGCGCCAGTCCTTCCGTGATTTCGGGATCGTTGATCCATGTGTGGAACTTTTCCACATCCACCCGTTCGACAGCGCGCAACCTCACGCGCTCGCCATGGATGATGCTCACGAACCTCTCCCGTTCAGCAGGATCTTTGCCGCCTCGTGGGGAGACAGGTTTCTGCTCATTACGTTTTCAACAGCTTCCTCATACTTCGCGGACGGGACATCCTTACGGAATCGATTCATCAATTCCATCTGGATCGCCGCCTCCAGTTCTGACCCAAGCCGGGCTCTGTCGCGAGTGTCCCAATCACCGCTGACGCGTAAATGCCCGGCGTGTTTCGCAATGGATTCAGCGAGTTCTGCAATGCCTTTGCCGTCAGTTGCGACAGTCTTGTTGATCGGAGGGATCCAGATCGACGAGTCCGCGGTTGGCGCGTCGACGGTCATCGCCTGCCCGTGATGGCGATAGACGCGCCGGGTCGGGTGCGCAAGCTCGAGCGTGGAGCGAAGCGCACGTTCGGTATTTTCCACCCCCGGGTGGTCTGCCTTGTTAATCACCAGCACGTCAGCGATCTCCAAAATCCCGGCTTTGATCGCCTGGATCTCGTCGCCCAGCCCCGGAGCTTCAACGACGACCGTTGTGTGTGCAAGGCGCGCGATATCCACTTCGCTCTGCCCCGCGCCGACGGTTTCAATGATGATGATTTCATAGCCCGCGGCATCGAAGACCTGCGTGAATGCCGCGGTGGTCTGGGCGATACCGCCCACCGATCCGCGCGTTGCCATCGAGCGGATGAACACGCCGTCGTCGCCCGAAAGATCGCGCATGCGCACGCGGTCGCCGAGCACCGCGCCCCCTGTAAACGGGCTCGAAGGATCGACGGCGATGATCGCGACTTTCTTATTATGCGTTTTTCGATAATGCAATACAAGCCGATTAACGAGCGATGATTTCCCCGTGCCCGGCGCGCCGGTGACGCCGATCAAATGAGCCTTGCCGGTATGCTTGAAGAGTTCTGCCAGCGCAGTGCGGCCATCGGGTGAATTATTTTCCACCTGTGTAAGCAGGCGCGCCAACGCCAGCCGGTTGCCTGCGAGGATCGATTCGTTCAATGATGTATTCATAGCATGAAATTACGCAATACACCCTGCGTATTGCGCAATTTACTTCACCGCCTCACGGATGTCCTTGATGATGTCATCCGTCGATGCACCGGGACCGTAAATGCCGGTGATGCCCATCTCCTTCAGCCTCGGCATGTCTTCGTCCGGCACAATGCCTCCGATGAATATCTTGACCTTGTCCTGCCTGTTGGCTTTGAGCAGTTCCAGGATGCGCGGGGCAAGCGCCATGTGCGCGCCCGAGAGGATCGAGAGGCCCACCACATCCACATCCTCCTGCAGGGCAGCCTCGGCGATCATTTCAGGAGTCTGGCGCAAGCCGGTGTAAATCACTTCCATGCCTGCATCGCGCAAGGCGCGCGCCACAACTTTTGCACCGCGATCGTGCCCGTCGAGGCCTGGTTTGGCAACGAGCACACGGATCCTTCGACCTTGCTCAGGACTCATTTTCTGATCAGTCATCGTTCCTCCGCGAGGGGTTGATGGGATCATTATACTATTGAAGACGCAGACGAAAAAACATCAACATTTACCGTTGATTCGTAATGTCATTGACATTTAAGAGCCTTCTCCCGCGTCGGGTCATAATCAAAATATGCTATACTTTATCCATGCAATCGAACACGGCTTGGTCACAGTGGGCAGAAACCTTGCGGCGATACAAAATGGATGGATTTGTTGCATGGTTCCTTGAAGCCGGCGCCCCATTGACTGTACTCGGAGCGCAGGCGATATACCTGACCCAGCCGTTCCTCGGGGGAAAACAAACATCTGCAATTGCTGAAATGCTCGAAGAAGAGAAAGAAACAATGCGCTTTGTGCAACTCCTGCGCGGGGAGGATGCCTCGTGATCGGCTTGGGCATCCTTGTCTTTGCCGCGATTCTGCTTCTCCTGATCACAATCTGGAGGCGGAGGACCCCCGCGACACTTCGCTCCATCGACGCGTATGAACGACTCAATCGCGAGGTGGGTCTCGCCGTCGAAAACGGGACGCGTTTGCATATCTCGCTCGGACGCGGCAATCTTTTCACATCGCGCGGCGGCTCTGCGCTGGCGGCGCTTGCCATGCTGCGCCGGATAGCCGAACGGACGTCGGTAAGTGACCGTCCGCCGATCGTTACTTCGGGCGACGCAGTGCTCGCAATTCTTTCACAAGACACATCCCAATCAGGATATCGCGCGGCGGGAGCCGAGGAACAATTCCGCGTCACCGCCGGGCGGATGACCGGTCTCTCGCCCTTTTCGTACGCGGCAGGGACGATCCCCGTCACGCGCGATGAGAACGTCTCAGCGAATATCTTGATCGGCGATCTCGGTGCCGAGTCTGCGCTTGCGGCGGATGCTGCAGACAGGCAGGATGCCAGCCTGATCGCGGCGAGCGACAACCTCTCTGCGCAATCCGTTTTTTACGCCTCCGCTCAGGACCCACTGATCGGAGAGGAGTTATTTGCCTCCGGCGCGTACGTGGGTGCAGGCGCCTCACACGAGGCAAGTTTGCAGGTGCAGGATGTATTGCGCTGGATTTTGATCCTTGCCATGCTGGGCGGCGCAGCGTTGAAATTTCTCGGGTTTGATTTCTGATGCGCGTCTTTACTGCGGCATTTGCCATCGCCTCCGGGTTGATCGTCCTGCTGGGATATTTCCTTCCCGTCCAGCCGTTGATCCAACTTCGGTTGATCCTCACGGACTGGGCGATTGTGATCGCCGGGTTTGCCGTGTTGATCGGCGTGTTCAATCTCATTTCGGTCCAAATGGAAAAAGTACGTTCGCGCCAGCCGGCAGGGTTGTACAGCGCGCTGCTGATCATTTCGCTCATCCTCACTTTTGGTTTCGGCTTGCTGCTCGGGCCCGACGATCCGTTCATGCGGCTGGCAGTGGATGCGGTGATCGTGCCGGTCGAATCCGCGTTGATGGCGATTCTTGCGGTGACATTGATCTACGCGAGTATCCGCCTCCTGCGCCGGCGCGTCGACCTGATGTCTGTGATCTTTCTCGTTGTTGCAGTTCTCTTTTTGTTTGCAATCATGCCTACGCCGTTCGGTCCAATCCCCGGCGATCAATTAATTCTCGATCTCACCGGGATGCTTTCACGAGGCGGCGCACGTGGTTTGTTGATCGGCATTGCGCTGGGCACCCTGCTCACGGGGTTGCGCGTGTTGTTCGGCATCGACCGTCCGTATGGGGGTAATTAATCATGGCTGATCTCCGTTGCCCAAACTGCGGTCGGGATAACCCGAATTTCCTCGATACCTGTCAGTTCTGCCAGACACCACTGAAACCCGAATCGACTCTGCACACCGGCGATAGCCCGGTGAAAAAGGATACCGGTGAACTCGAACCCATCCTCCCGCAATGGTTGCGGGATATGCGTCAGCAAGCGCGCGAATCGGCGGAGGAGGATGCCGCGGCAAGCGCGGCCCAGCCCAAAGTCCGAAACGACCCGCCTGATCTGCTGGCGGGGCTTGCCTCGCAGACGCGTGACGAGGATAACGATGTCCCTGACTGGCTGGCGAGCATCAATCCCTCACCGAAAATAAAACCGGAAGAACCCCCCGCTTCAGATTCACCAGCTGATTTCTTTTCCCAATTCAACAAAAGCACTCCGGAGCCTGCCCCTCCTCAAGCAGAAGAACCAGCGCCTTCGTGGATGAGCGGCGCAGCGGAATCGCCGCGCGTCGAGGAAGAAAAGGATGAACTTTCGGAGTGGTTTTCGAAAGCCGCGGCTGAGCCGGATGAAGTTGTCGAAATCGAACAGGAACCATCCTCAGGCGGGATGGATATGCCAACATTCAAGATCAAGGAACCCGAACCTCCAAAGGAAGAGGAGGATCTCGGCTGGCTTCGTTCACTGGAGGCAACGTCCCATCAACCCGGAGGGCAGACAGCCGCGCCGGAAAGCGAGTTTGCCAGGGGTGGGGACGAACCTGCCCAGCCCACAAGTGAGGGAGGCGAAGATCTAAGCTGGCTGAACGAACTTGGCGGCTTGCCAGCCAGCGCGCCGGCTGAATCCACTCCATCCTCTGCGCCTGTGATTGAACCAGATCTTCCCGAACAGGGGCATGCCTCGGCGGCACAGAGTGATTTGAGCTGGCTCGATCAACTGGGAAGTTTTGACCCCGCCGCTGCACAGGAACCCGAACCTGCCGCGCCCGCATCGCAGGAAACCCCCGATTGGCTGAATCTGCCTGATGTGCCTGCGCAAAAGTTTGAAGAAAAACCCGCCGAGGATCTGAGCTGGATGCAATCCTTCGGAGAAAAAGAAGATGTGGCTTCCGCGGAGGAGAAGGCGTCTCAGTTTAGCCCGCGGCGTACGGGTCCACTCGATGCGGGGAGCGCCGAAGATTCGATGCCAGACTGGCTGAAGAGCGCGACAGAGGAACCTTCGATGCCGCCTCCGGGTGCGCTTTCGGAATGGTTTCGGGAAACAGACGCCAGCGCATCGGATGAGCCGCTTCTTTCCCAGCCCCAGCCTGGTGCCCCGCAAAACGTAGATTCCATTCTCTCAGATGATCTGCCCGATTGGTTCTCCAGCCCTGAACCTGGCGAGGAAGAAAAACCTGCCTCCGCAGTTCCAAGCGGTGACTCGCTTGCTCCGGTCGATCTGCCGGCATGGGTGCAGGCGATGCGTCCCGTCGAGTCGATCGTCGAAGAAGCGCCCAGTGTGGAATCCCAACCCACCGAGAGGGAAGGTCCTCTGGCAGGATTGCGCGGCGTCATCCCCTCCGCGCCGATCGGCTCCGCTCTCAGACCGAAACCTGTTTCATTGAAGTTGCAGGCAAGTGACGAACAGCTGGCAGGGGCGGTGATCCTTGAGCAGATTCTCGCAGGTGAGACGAACCCCAAGCCGCTTGTCACAACGCCACTTGTGGCGTCACAGCGCGTCCTGCGATGGATGTTGAGCGGTCTCTTCATTATTGTGCTCGGCGCGATGATCTTTCTTGGTACACAATCCATGCCGGTCTCAGCCTCACTGCCCGCTCACGTGAGTTCGGTATCGAGCACAGTTGCAAATATCCCGCCGGGTTCGTCGGTGTTGGTGGTGATTGATTACGAACCTGCCCTGGCCGGCGAGTTGGAGGCGGTGAGCGGTCCCATGCTCGATCAGCTTGCATTACTGGTCAGACCGCGGCTATCCTTTGTTGCAACATCACCCAACAGTTCGGCATTGGTGGAACGGCTGTTGATCAATACAAGGCTCAGCCTGCCCCAGCCCAACGGGCTTGATTACAAATTGGGCGCGGACTATTTCAACCTGGGTTACCTCCCCGGCGGCGCCTCCGGTGTGGTTGAGTTTGTTGAGTCGCCGGTTTCCGCACTGCCTTCAGCGGGTGTTGGCTCGTTCTCTGAATACGCGGCAGTGATCGTGTTGACCGATCATTCGGAATCTGCCCGTGTGTGGGTCGAGCAATTGGATGCGCGCAAACAGATCGATCCGTCTCTTGCGAACCAGCCTTTGCTGGTGGCGGCAAGCGCGCAGGCAGGACCACTCCTTCAACCCTACGTATCCTCCCGGCAGATTGCCGGTATGGTCAATGGCATTTCAGATGCAGCGCGCTACGAGTTTGTCAATAACAGCCGGCCCGGGATTGCGCGGCGATACTGGGATTCGTTTGGTGTGGGTTTATTGATGGCGATTGTCATCATAACAATCGGCAGTCTGTGGAGCGTGGTGGCAGGCATCCGCGCGCGCCGCGCCGAAGCGGAGTTTGGGTAGGATGTTTTCGATTGAATTCCTCTCCGCGTTCACCGGATTGATCCTGACCCTGCTGGTTTTTAGTTATTTGATCGGCGATAACCCGTTGTTTCGGCTCGCGATTTACCTGTTCATCGGGGTTGCCTCCGGGTACGGCGCGACGGTGGTCTGGCATTATGTTTTGATCCCGAAATTATTTGCGCCGATCCAATCCGGTGATCCAAATCAATTATTGCTTGTAATCATTCCATTAATTCTTTGTGTGTCCCTGCTCACGAAACTGTCTCCGCGGATTTCGTGGATGGGCAATTTTGCCATGGCGATCCTCGTCGGTGTGGGCGCGGCAACCGCGGTCGGCGGGGCAGTGCTTGGGACGTTGATCCCGCAGGTGCAGGCGGCGATCGACGCGCTTGACTTCCGATCGGCAGGCGGGGGCGCGGCGGCATTTGCCTCGTTGCTCGAGGGCATGGTCATGCTCGCAGGCACAGTCTTCACGCTTGGGTATTTTCAGTTCACCGCGCGCCGCGCGCCGGATGGCACACCCAAACGTAATGCCGCTTTTGAAGCCGTTGCGTGGGCGGGGCGCATCTTCATCGCGGTCACGTTCGGTGTGCTGTTCGCCGGGGTGTACATGGCGGCGTTGACCGCCATGATCGAACGATTGAGTTCCATCATTAATTTCATACGTCAACTGATTGGTTTCTGATACATGCCTACTTCGCTTGTCCAAAACGAATCGATCCTTGCCATAGACGTCGGCGCGGCAGTCACCCGCGCGGCGTTCTTCGATGTGGTCGAGGGGCAGTACCGTTTCGTCGCCGCGGGGCAGGCTCCGTCGACGGCGGAGGCGCCGTTCAAGAACATTGGAATCGGCGTGCGCGCAGCTATCACGAATCTTCAAGCCATCCTCGGCACGAATTTGCTTGGTGCGCAGGATAATAACCTGATCGCTCCCTCCCAACCCGACGGTTCGGGCGTGGACGCAGTCGTCGCAACCATGTCCGCGGGACCCGCAGTGAAGACAGTCGTGGTCGGGTTGCTATCGGATGTTTCACTGCAAAGCGCACGCCGGCTGGCAGAATCCACGTACAGCCGCGTGGTGGATAAACTTGATCTCTCGGATCACCGCAAGCCCGATCAACAATTGGACAGCATCGTGTGGTCGCGGCCCGATCTGGTGATCCTTGCCGGCGGCACAGACGGCGGCGCGTCGCGTTCAATCTTAAAAATGCTCGAGACAGTGGGTCTTGCCAGTTATCTCATGCCCGAGGAAAAACGCCCGATGGTCTTATACGCGGGCAACCAGAAACTCGCGCAGGATGTGCAGGAACTCCTTGGCGGGCACGCGGGTAAACTGGAAATCAGCCACAACGTGCGCCCGTCGCTCGAGACCGAAGATCTCGCGCCCGCCAGCCTGCAGCTTGCCTCGCTGGTGATGAAACTGCGCCAGCGGCAGATCAAGGGCGTGGAGGAACTTTATATGTGGGCGGGGGGAAATCTCCTTCCAACCGCCTTCGCACAGGGACGCGTGATTCGCTTCCTCAGCAGGTTGTACGAATCCACGCGCGGTCTGCTGGGCGTGGATATCAGCGCCTCCGCGACCTCGGTTGCCGCGGGCTTCAACGGCGAGTTGACTCTCGGCGTGTATCCGCAATTCGGTTTGGGCGATAATCTCGCCGGCTTGCTGCAACACACCGAGATCGAGCAGATCATGCGCTGGATGCAGCTGGATATCTCACCGAACACCCTGCGCGAATATCTTTTTCAGAAATCGTTGTATCCTTCGGCGATCCCCGCCACGAAGGATGAACATGCCATCATGCAAGCCGTTGCACGGCAGGCGTTATATCTTGCCGTCCGCACGGCGAAGAAGGACTTCCCTGCCAGCGCCCGATCCCAGCGCACGGATCTGATGCCGCGCTTCGATTTGATCCTGGCGGGCGGTGGTGTCGTCAACGATGGTGCATCTCTCGGGCAGAGTTTGTTGTTACTGCTCGATGCGATTCAGCCGGTGGGTATCCTTCCGGTGCTGCTTGATCAAAATAATCTATTGCCCATGCTCGGCGCGGCGTCAACCCGCAACAATTACCTGCCGGTACAGGTAATCGAATCCGGCGCTTTCATCGGGCTGGGGACAGTCCTTTCGGTTGTTGCTTCGGCAAATTACGGAGATCAAATTTTGCGCGCGAAATTGGTATATGAAGACGGCACCGAAGCGCGGGCGGATGTGAAATTCGGCGGGCTCGAGATCCTGCCCCTGCCGAGCGGCAAGTCTGCCCGTCTAACAATACAGCCGCTTCGCCGCGCAGACGCAGGCTTGGGCCCCGGGAAAAGCGGCGTGATCCCGGTAACCGGCGGCGCGCTGGGTGTCGTGATCGACGCACGCGGGCGTCCGCTGACGCTGCCGTCTGATCCGGTGCGGCGGCGTGAACTGATGAAACGCTGGTCTTACGCGGTGGGAGGCTGAGATGCTTGCGCCTATCTATCACGTGCTGCC
>DATKAU010000116.1:0-4699 GCA_035514655.1 Anaerolineales bacterium | reverse complement strand
CGAACCTTTGAAAATAACCTTGCTCGGGGTGATCACCTTTCTCAATGATTTTTTTCTGCACTCGGGGCAGGTCTTGAGCGGCGCGTCATGAAAAAATTGATGTCGCTCGAATTGCGCACCACAGGAACCGCAACGATACGTATAAACCGGCATGAGATCTCCTTGCTATAACCAGCACGGGATTATATCATGCCCTTTGGGTATAGCGTGCAAAATGTGTGCAGGCAAGGGGGATGCCGTATGAGTTCCGTTAACGGATGCCGCTGTCGTAGTTGACGATCACCTGCGTAAACATGCCGGACTCCACGACGAAAGGCTGTTCACTCGCGAACGGCAGTACGTTCGGCGATTCCGGGCGCAGGATGTATTCCCCCGGCGCCAGCGGAATCTTGAAGATGCCGTGCTCGTCCGTCTGGACTTGGACGATCTCCCTCCCATCCGGGCTGAGAACTGTCAAAACGGCCTGGTACGGCTGATCGGGGCATTCCTGCCCAATCTGCACCACCGGGCATATCGGACCGATGAACACCTGCCCTTCGACACCGCTGTCTGTTGGTGTTGGCTGCGAGGCACATGCCGTGAGCGCGAGGATAAGCAAGCCAGCCAGAAATCTGTTGTTCATTGCGCCATCCTTTAATTTTACAGACTCTCCCCGCATTGTGATTGTTCCTGCCTATGGCACGATCGTGACTGCCGGCAGGTTGTTCACATCCTCCTGCCAGGGCAGGAATCCGGCGAATGTAGTCAGATCATGTGCAGAGGTAATGTCGCGGCGATACAGGTAATAGATATTCCTGGCGCTTTGGCGGACGCCCTCGCCCAGTCCAACCGCCGCGATATAACCTGATTCGCGCACCAATTTTAGTGAACTGGCGTCGTTTGCCCCAAAGGGATAGGCAAACACAGGGATCGGAAAACCGAGCCATCTCTCGAGCCTGATCTTCGATCTGTAAATTTCGTCCTCCTGTTTCCCCGGGCGCTGACGCAAGTTGACGTGGCTGAGGCTGTGACTGCCGATCTCCCAGCCTGAGTCGTGCAATGCCCGGATTTGATCCGCATCCAAGTACAAGCCGGCGCCGATGTAGTTGTATACGACGAACGCCGTGCCTGTGAAGCCGTACTTCTGCATGATCGGCATCGCTTCGGTGTAAACACTTTCGCTGCCATCGTCGAAGGTCAGGATGATGGGCCTGCCCGGGAGGTTCGATCCGTGACGGATCCCATCCACCATTTGCTGGATGGAAATTGTCCGGTAGCCCCACGCATAGAGCAGATACATCTGCCGGTCGAATTCCTCCGGCGAAACGTAATACAAACTTCCGCTGGGCGAGATGCTGATGTGATGATACAGCAGGATCGGGACAATAACTTCGCCCGGTCCCTGGAAGATGAATTCAGGCGTCGCTGTCGCGCTGGGGGTGAAGGTCTGCGTAGCGATTGGGGATGGGGACGGGGTTAACGTCTCAGTGGGGATGAGCGTCGGGGTGAACGTGGCAGTTTCAGTTGGAAAAAGAATCGGAGTTAACGTCACAGATGGTTCGGGCGTCTGTGTAGGCGTGCGTTGCGGTATGAGTCCGAATCCCCCGCATCCTAACATTGCCATCGTCATTGCGAGGAGCGGCGCACGCGCTGAGCGGAGATCTGAGCGAAGCGAGCCGAAAGGCGAACGAAGGCGAAGACCGAAGACGAAGCGGCGCCACACTCGACCGAATGCGCCACTCGCAACGACATTAAATCGGATGGTTGATATCCCACAAAATCCGCAAGCCGTCGAGCGTGAGCCACGGCGCGATGATCTGGATCACGTCGGTTTCCTGCGCCACGATCTCCGCGAGCCCGCCCGTGGCGATCACTTTCATCTCGGGACCGAGCTCCTTGCGAAAACGCTCGACCATGCCCTCGACCATGCTGACGTACCCAAACAATAAACCCGCCTGCATGGCATGGATGGTGTTTCGTCCGATGACGGAAGGCGGGCGCTGTAAATCGATGCGGGGAAGTTTTGCGGCATGGGTGAAAAGCGCTTCCGTGGCAAGTTGGATGCCGGCGGTGATCGCGCCGCCAAGATATTCGCCGTCTTTGGTGACGGCATTGAATGTTGTGGCGGTGCCGAAATCGATGATACATGCAGGTCCCTTGTACAAATATACGACAGCCACCGCGTCGGCGATGCGATCCGCGCCTACTGCGCGCGGGTCTTCATACCGGACTTTGATCCCGGTTTTGATCCCCACATCCACGATGAACGGTTCCTGATCGAGATATTCGCGGCACGCCTGGATTACGCGCCCGGTCAACTGTGGGACCACCGATGCCAGACATACTCCGGTCAATTGCTTTGCCGTCAGCTCCGCGTTCTGCAGCAAGCCCTGAAATTGCAAGCCGTATTCATCGGGCATGCGGGCATGATCGGTGGCAAGCCTCCAATGCGAGCCGAGGGTGTTGCCGTCATACAGCCCGAGCGTGAGGTTGGTATTCCCGATGTCGACGACGAGGAGCATGGGGCAAGTATACCTGTCTCCTCGTCTCTTTACCACTGATGTCGCTGAGCCCGGGATGGCTTTCTCAAAGTCCCAGAGCTTTTGAACGCGAATGGCGCGAAGAAGGCGAATTACGCGATTATTTAAACCCATTCGCGTAATTCGCCCGTTTTGCGTAATTCGCGTTAAGACCGCGTTTCAAAACCATAAGATCGTCAAGCGACTTTGAGAAGATAAGAAGACCGTATCGAGCCCAAGGAGAAAAAGCTCAAACTCTCTGTGCGCTCTGTGGCTTTTTGATTTGCTTGACCGCCTCGATGATCTCCGCCACCATGTCATACTTGTGGAATTGCGGCATGATATACACGCCTCCTGCCCACGCCTTGAGCTGCTCCACCAATTCGACCGCGATCTCCACCCCGGTTTTGACCCCGGCGTCGCCTGCGGCTTCGATCCGCGTACGCGTCTCGTCGGGAATCGAAATGCCCGGCACTTCGTTGTGCAGGAAGTTGGCGTGTTTCACGCTTACCAAAGGCAGTATGCCCACGAGGATCGGCTTGTCTAATTTTCCGTGTTTCGCTTCGTAGGCTTCGAGCAGTTTGGGTCCATCGTCTGCGCGGTAGATCGGCTGTGTGAGGAAAAAGTCCGCGCCTGCCTTCACCTTGCGGTGCAGGTTCTTAATTTCATTATCGAGATCGGGCGGGCACAGGTTCAATGCCGCGCCGACAAAGAAGTTGGTGGGCTGGCCGATGCTCGTGCCGGAATGATCGATCCCCTCGTTGAACCCCTGCTTGATCAGTTTGATCAAACCCGACGGGACAAGATCGTAATTGTCCATCGCTTCGGGGTAATCGCCCACGGATGTGGGGTCGCCCATCACGACGAAGATGTTGCGGATGCCAAGCGCGTGCGCAGCGAGCAGATCGCCCTGCACACGCAGCAGGTTGCGCCCGCGCGTGGGGAAGTGCAATGTTGTTTCCACCCCCACCTTGCGCTGGACCACGTCGCACACCGCCCACGCAGACATTCTCATGCGCGCCATCGGCGAGTCGGCGACGTTGATCACATCCGCGCCCGCGTCGGCGAGGAGGGAGGCGCCTGCCAGTAATTTGTGTGTCGAAAGCCCGCGCGGCGGATCCATTTCGACGGAGATCGCAAATTCGCCGCGTCCCAGTTTTTGCGCGAACTGGGTCGGGGGTTCAGCCTCCTGTGCCTCCGAAACTTCAGGGAGGTCCGGAGTCTGAATCCACACAGATGAGTGAGCGGATGATGCCAACGCCTTCTTCATCACCGCGATGTGCTGCGGCGTGGTTCCGCAGCAGCCCCCGACCACACAGGCGCCGGACTCACGGAACGAGAGCGCGTAATCACCGAAGTAATCGGCGTCGGCGGGGTACATGATGCGTCCGCCCACCTGCTCTGGCCAGCCTGCGTTCGGTTTCACCCAAAACTTCCCATCCTGCACAGCGTGCTTCATTTGCTTCAGGATCCGCAGCAATTGCGCGGGTCCACCGGAGCAGTTGACGCCGATCACATCCACGCCCGCGTCGCGCAGCATGCGCGCCACCTTCATCGGTTCATCGCCGAGCAATGTCCTGTCGTCACGTGTGAATGTCACTGACGCAACGACAGGCAGATCGCATGTTTCCTTTGATGCTTTAATCGCCTCGCGGATTTCATACAGATCGCTGAACGTCTCGATGACGATCAGATCCACCCCCGCCTCTGCCAGGGATCGGATCTGCTCCGCGAACGCCTCACGCGCCTCGTCAGGCTGAACCCGTCCGAACGGCGCGATCCGCACCCCCAGCGGACCGACATCCCCGGCGATCAACACCTCCTTGAACGACGCGGCAACGACGCGCTTCGCCAGTTCCACGCCTTTCTGGTTGATCTGCTTCACGTCCTCCCGCAAGCCGTGCTTGGCGAGTTTGAAGCGGTTTGCGCCGAATGTGTTGGTTATGATCAACTGCGCACCTGCCTCGATGTATTCACGGTGGATCTCTGCCACCGCGGCGGGGTTGGTGAGGTTGAGTTCATCGAAGCACTTATCGAAGCCCACCCCGTGCGCATGGAGCATGGTGCCCATCGCGCCATCGGCGAGGAGGGTTTGGGAGGTGAGTAATTCCAGGAATTTGTTTGTCATTGGTTGCCTTTTCGTGGTGCGGATTGTCAATCCGCATTACATTTCGGATTTAGAGTAAATCCACTTCCAATCT
>DATKAU010000115.1:0-8610 GCA_035514655.1 Anaerolineales bacterium | reverse complement strand
CTTGCAATTTTAGGTACAATACGATTGACCTTGCAGATTTGTGATGGGTGACGGATCGGACATATTGAACTCCCTGATCCACCTCGATACAATGAATACAAGGACTATCTGAGGAGACTTGGAAGATGCTGAAAACGAAAGTTACCGCAAGCCTTGTTTTGGTCGTCACGATCCTGATTTCGCAGGTTGGCACTGTCCTCGCCTCCCCAGCAGCGCAGGAGGAGTTAATCACCGGCACGGTTACCGAATTAATCTGCGATACCGACACCTCGACGGGAATTACCACCTTCGTGGTTACTGTAGAGGATGCGGACGGGAACAAGCAGACAGTGCGCATTGCTCAACTGACTGCTGAAAATCTCGGACTGGTCACGTATGACGGGGAAGGCAACCTCGATTGCAGTGAAGAAGCACTGCTGGAAGTGATTGGCACAGAAGTGGAAATCGACCCGGTAGTTGTGATTCCCGAGGAAGAGGAGCCTCAACATCCGGTCGGTTCTGCGCTGGCAACATTTTTTTCGGATTTTGTCGACTACGACACGGTCATGGATGCGCATGCTGACGGCTTTGGGTTCGGTGTGATCGCCCAGGCGCTTTGGCTTACACAAACGCTCGAGGGCGATGGCGACGTTTTCCTCGCCATCCTTGAGGCAAGACAATCCGGTGATTACAGCGATTTCGTACTCGAAGACGGCACGGCACCGAAAAATTGGGGACAGTTCCGGAAGGCTGTAATGGAAGGCAAAAGCAACCTTGGCACCGTCATGTCTGACAACGGCAATGGAAACGGTGACGGCAATGCGAATAACAACAAGGATAAAGGCAACAAAGGCCAGGGCGGCGACAACGGCAATGGCAACGATAACGGCAGAGGCGGGGATAGGTAACCTCTCCTCGTACGATAATTTTCGAGAACACTTTTGCATATAATGCGACAGGCGTCTGGTAAACCAGACGCCTGTTTTTATGCCCGTTAATTGACGTTATAATCCCCGGCTCATGAGCAGAACCCTGACCGGACTCCTGTGCGGGCTTGCCGCGTCATCCATTTGGGGCGGGATGTACGTTGTCAGCAAGGTGGTGCTGGAAGTCGTACCGCCGTTTACCTTATTGACCGCGCGGCTCATGTTGGGTTTTTTGACGCTGGGCGCAGCCATCTTGATCCGCAAGGCAAAGGTTGCAATCACGCGCGGGCAATTCTGGCAAAGTTTCCTCGTCGGTATGATGGGGTATGGCATATCATTGGGTTTCCAATTTACCGGAACCAAATTATCCACAGCCTCGAATGGGTCACTGATTACTTCGGCCACGCCAGCGTTCGTGCTGGTGTTCGCGTTTTTTCTGCTCCGGGAGAAAATATCAGGACGGCGCGTGCTCGCCCTGGCATTATCTACAATCGGCGTCCTGACAGTGATCGATCCCCGTACCGCAGAACTTTCACCGTCGCTGTTCAGGGGAAATTTATTCCTGTTCTGTGCCGGGCTGACCTGGGCATTGTACTCCGTGCTCGTCCGGAAAATTTCGCCAAACGTTGATTTGCTCGCATCTAGCGCGGTCATGCTCCTGGGAGGAATCCCCTCGGCTGTTGTCCTTGGAATCCACGAGATCAATACGCAGAGGTTGGGCGAGATCACGATTGGCATAGTAGGCGGGATCTTCTTTCTTGGGATCATATCAACTGCCGTTGCCATGTTTTTATGGAATTACGCTTTCAAGGAATTATCCGCCACCCTCGCGTCGCTGACGTTTTTCGCCCAACCGGTTGTGGGAACCCTGCTCGGCTGGTTATTCCTTGGGGAAACAATCACGCCGCTCTTCCTGCTGGGCGGCGCGTTGATCGGGACTGGGATTTTGATTTCAACAGGGGAAACATAGCCACAGAGAACACAGAGTCTCTTGAGTAAATCTCAAAAATCTCCGTGTGCTCTGTGGCTCAAAAAAATCAGTTCTCACCAACTGTGTAAAGTAACGCCATGTTGGGCGGGCGGAGGGCGCCGACAGGAAAACCGCACACGAGCACCACTTGATCACCCGCGTGGACTACATCGGATCGGATGAGGGCGGCATCCACGTGATCGAGCATCTCTTCAAGTGAATTCGCAAACGGCACCAGCTGTGGTCGTACACCCCACAAAAACGTCAGCTTGTAATATGCGTTCTCGTTCGGAGTAAATGCCATGATCGGGACGCGAGGCCTGATCTTCGACATCAGCCAGGCGGTCTGACCTTGCGTGGTGAAACACGCGACCGCGGTGACATTCTTATCTGCAGCCAGCGCCTGCGCGGCGCGCGCCATTGACGCCGCGTCGCTGTGCTCGAAGCCATTGACGCTTTGCTCCATGCCCCATTCCAGGAAATGTGACTCGGCTTCACGCACGATACGATCCATCATCTGCACCGATTCGACCGGGTATTTTCCAGATGCGGTTTCCGCGGAGAGCATCACCGCGTCGGTGCCGTCGAAGATTGCATTGGCAACGTCTGATGCTTCCGCCCGCGTGGGAAGCGGATTCGAGATCATCGATTCGAGCATTTGCGTGGCAGTGATGACGAGCTTGGCGCGCGCATTCGCCGTGCGGATGATCCGCTTCTGCCAGGCGGGTACACGTTCAGGAGGCAATTCAACGCCTAGATCGCCGCGTGCCACCATCACACCATCAACTACTTCGAGGATGGCTTCAAGGTTATCAAGCGCCTCTGGTTTCTCGAGTTTGGCAATCAACATGGGTTTATAACTGCCAATCGAGAGCCGATCCATGGCATACCGGACGTTTTTCACATCCTCCGCGGTGCGGACGAACGAGATCGCCACTGCATCCACATGTTGGGAGATACCGAATGCAAGGTCGGCTTCATCCTTTTCGGTAAAACCGGCGATCCGCAGCCGGACTCCGGGGAGGTTGATTCCTTTATGCGAAGAGAGCGGTCCCCCAACGATTACTCTAGCCGTCAGTGCGTTGCGATCCTTGACGGAAACAACTTCGAGAGTAAGGCGCCCGTCATCGAGCAGAAGCCGGTCTGGGGCGCGGACAGAATCGAAGAGCTGGCGAAAATCCACAGGTATTTTATGCCCGCCATTTTCAGGCGGGGTTGTTCCCGTCGCGTAAAGATATACTTGCTCCCCCTCCGAAAGTTCAATGATGGAATGCAGCTCACCCACCCGGATTTTCGGTCCCTGCAAATCCTGCAGGATCCCGACGGGTATGCCAAGTTTCTCAGATACCTTCCGAATCAAACCGATGCGCGCAGCATGTTGTTCGTGCGTACCATGCGAAAAATTCATGCGCGCAACGTTCATGCCCGCGATGATTAATTGTTCGAGGATCCCCTCATTCTCGCTGGCGGGTCCCACCGTGGCTACAATTTTCGCTTTCCTTGTCATTTCAATCCTCAAATAAAACACTCACCGCAGAGAAGAACACCAGGTTCTGCGGTGAGTTGCTTGTTCCGTGTCATTGCGAAGAGCCTGAAAGGCGGCGATATGTGCCTCGCCGGGATATGCAATCTCCCCGTGATACTGGGGTTATTTTGGAGATTTCGCCCTTGAAGTAGCAGAAATATCCTTTACAAGTAATGCAATTCCTTCGCCTGACTCTCAAGATCGGCACGGAAATCGGGGTGTGCAATGCCGATCAACTGTGTTGCGCGCTGGCGGATGGTCTTTCCGTATAAGTCCGCCACGCCGTACTCCGTCACCACATAGCGGACGTGGTTGCGGGTGGTTACTACACCCGCTCCCTGCTTGAGCATGGGGGCAATACGGCTTAGGAGTGTACCATCTTTCAACGTCGTCGTGCTGGGCAGTGCAATGATCGGAACGCCGCCTTTCGAGCGCGACGCGCCATAAATGAAATCCAATTGTCCGCCGACGCCGCTGTACAGCTTGGGTCCGATGCTGTCCGCGCACACCTGACCGGTGAGATCGATCTCAATGGCGGAGTTGATCGCCACCATCTTTTCGTTCTGCGCAATCACGAATGGGTCGTTGATATATTCGGTGCGGTGTAGTTCGATCAACGGGTTATCGTCCACCCAATCGTATAAAATCTTCGTGCCGAGTATGAATCCAGCGATGATCTTGCCTTGGTGCAGTGATTTACGTGCACCTGTGAGCACACCCTCGTTGACCAGGTCGATCACACCGTCTGAAAACAACTCGCTGTGCACCCCCAAATCCTTCTTGTTACGCAGATATTTCAGCACCGCGTCGGGGATGGCTCCGATGCCCATCTGTATGGTCGCGCCGTCTGGGATAAGTTCCGCGATAAAGCCGGCGATATCTCCCACAATTTCCGGGTTCCCTTCATCCGCCATCGCCATTTCAGGGATCGGGTAGTTGACAGGTACGATGTAATTCAAACGGCTGACGTGTATGAACGAATCCCCCAGCGTCCGCGGCATCTGCTGGTTCACCTCGGCAATGATGATCTTCGCCGTCTCCGCCGGAGATTTGGTAAGCCCCACTTCAACGCCGAGGCTGCAAAAGCCATGTTCATCGGGTGGCGATACGTGGATCATCGCCGCATCCAGCGGCAGCAATCCGCGTTTGAACAACAACGGGAATTCCGAAAGCAGGACGGGTGTGAAATCCGCCTGTCCGCTTTGCACAGCCTTGCGCACGTTCGCGCTAATGAACATCGTGTTGACGCGCAGGTGTCCCTCCATCTCGGGTTTGACAAAGTCGGCAGGACCGATCGTCAGCGCCTGGCAGATCTCCACGCCTTGAAGGCTCGGAGCGTAATCCACGAGTGCGCCCAGAAGCTTTTGGGGGACCGATACGTTTCCGGTGAGAAAGATGCGGTTCCCCGACTGTATGGCGCGCACCGCGTCCTGTGAGGTTGTAACCCGCGATTGGTATATGCTTGTCCAGTCCATGTTATTTCTCCTCGAGCAGTGTGAGATGGACAAGCTCACCGTTGTGAGTGTTGATCCCCTTTTCGAGGGCGGGGTCGAGCGCGGCGGCTTTTTCGATGCCGTGCTCCGCCATGCTGAGAAAATATTTCATCGCTGCGTTCACGAAGGCATGTGTGGCGGTGCGCGCCACCACACCTGGCATGTTCGGTACGCAGTAATGCAGGATGCCCTCGTCCACAAAGGTGGGATGATCATGCGAGGTGGGTCTGGATGTTTCCACGCACCCACCTTGATCGATGCTCACATCGATGATCACCGAACGGGGCTTCATCGCGCGCACCATATCGCGCGTCACCAGGATTGGCGTCCGTTCGCCGGTAACGAGAACCGCGCCGACGATCACGTCGGCATAGGCTGTCGTTTTTTCGAGATTGCGTTTGGTTGAGATCATCGTGACGATGCCGGGGAAGCGATCGGCAATGTGCTGTAACTTCCCGATATCGTCATCGAGCACCGTCACGTGCGCTCCCAGCCCGAGGAATGCCTGTGTGGCATACGTCCCCACACTGCCCGAACCGAGAATAAGCACCTCCGCGGGAGGCACACCGGGGATGCCGCCCAACAAAATTCCCTTGCCGCCCTTGTTGCTCTGTAACAGCCGCGCCGCCACCTGCGCAGACATACTCCCGCCGATCTGGCTGAAGGGACGTAGAAGTGGCAGGGAACCGTCGGCGAGCTGTATCTGCTCGTATGCTATCGAGGTGATCTTTTTTTCGAGGAGCAGGTCCACTTTATCCCTGCGGGAGGCGGCAAGATGCAACAGTCCCGCAATGGCACAACCCGGACGAAGCCATTCGATCTCGTCGAGGAGCGGACGCGCAACTTTCAACACAAGATCGGCCCGGCCGAAGATCTCCTCAGGGGAATAGACGATCCGCGCCCCAACGGATTCGTACTCCCGATCCTTGAACCCTGCGCCCACACCCGCGTCGTGCTCGACGTGAACCTGATGCCCGCGATTCGTGAGGATCTCCACCCCTGCGGGTGAGAGGCCGACGCGATATTCAAACGGGCGCTTTTCCTTTGGTATTCCAATGATCATTTGTGTGCCTCCGTGACACTTCGCTTGAGGCGAGTCCGTATTTACTTCATATTCAACACATCGCGAATGGACGGCAGCGCCCAATCGATGGTCTCCCTGTCGATGACCAGTGGAGGCGCAAAACGGATGACGTTATCATGTGTCTCCTTCGCGAGGATGCCCCTTGCTTTCAGGGCTTCGCAAAACCGGCGCGCGCCGCCCGCTTCGGGTTTAAGTTCCACACCGATGAACAAACCCTTGCCGCGCACTTCCTTCACGTGCGGGCTCGGGATCTCGCTCAACTGCTCAAGAAAATACTCGCCCAACTGCGCAGATCGTTCTGCAAGGTTTTCATCGCGAATCACTTTCAGCGAGGCACGAGCTACCGCCGCAGCCAATGGGTTGCCGCCAAACGTCGAGCCGTGTTCGCCGGGGGTAAAGAGTCCAAGGAGGATCCTGTCTGCCAGGATGGCAGAGACAGGATAAAAACCTCCAGCCAGCGCCTTGCCCACGATCATCACATCCGGGCGGACATCCTCATGTTGTGATGCAAATAATTTTCCGGTCCGCGCGAGACCGGTTTGGATTTCATCCGCAAGCAGTAAAACATTGTTCTTTTTGCATATGTCTGCAACTCTCTTTAAATATCCCGCCGGGGGGATAATCACCCCCGCCTCTCCCTGAATCGGTTCGAGCATCACTGCCGCAGTATTAGGTGAAATCGCCTTTTCGATTACGTCCGCGTCGCCGTACTCAACGATGACGAACCCGGGCGTGTATGGACCGAAATCATCGCGGTACAACGGTTCAGTGGAGAAGGAAACAATCGTCACCGTCCGCCCGTGGAAGTTTCCGCCTGCCACAACGATCTCTGCCTGATGGCGCGGCACTCCTTTGACCTGATACGCCCACTTGCGCGCAAGCTTGATCGCGGTTTCGACGGCTTCGGCCCCTGAGTTCATCGGCAGAGACATCTCATAGCCCGTCATCTCGGAGAGTTCCTTGTACAACATCGGCAGCTGATCATTTCGAAATGCGCGGGAGGTAAGGGTGACTTTCTTCGCCTGTTCGAGCAGGGCACTCAGGATTTCGGGGTGCACGTGTCCCTGATTAACCGCTGAATACGACGAAAGACAATCGAGATATTTTTTTCCATCCACATCATAGACCCACACCCCCTCCGCTTTTTCGATCACTACATCCAAAGGATGGTAATTGTGCGCGCCGTATTGTTCTTCGAGAGCAATGTAATCCTGGGTTTTCATGAATTCTCCTAATTAATTTTCTCCGGTAGTCGAGCAGGGCGAATGTCGTTTTCGTCCGTATTGAGACCACCACACCGTAAAGCAATGCTTATTACAAAACTTTGCGTGAAAACCTGTGGTCTCGGTACCTCCCGCACGCTTCGACTTCGCTATCGCTCCGCTCAGCGTGGCGGGACTACTCGACCACCGAGTATTACGCCACTCCAAACAGCCTTGCCAGAATCGCCTTCTGGGCGTGGAGGCGGTTATGAGCCTGCGGGAAAATCACCGAGTGCGGACCATCCGCCACATCGTCGGTCAATTCATAGTTGCGGTGCGCGGGGAGACAGTGCATCACGATCGCATCTTTGTCCGCTTCGCCAACGAGTGTTTCATTGACCTGATATGGCGGGAAGACCTTTTCGCGTTTGGCTGTTTCTTCCTCCTGCCCCATCGAGGTCCAGGTATCGGTATAGATTACCTGCGCGCCACGCATGGCGTCATGCGGATTACGAATAAATATTAATTTCGAGCCTGTTTCTTTCGCAATGTCCATGGCAATCTCAACCGCTTTTGGCGTGATGTCATAACCTTCAGGGTTGGCAATCGTGAAATTCCAACCCAGCTTGGCGCAGACGTGCATCAACGAGACTGCCACGTTGTTGCCGTCACCAACATAGGCGACGTTAAGTCCTTTTGATGTACCGAATTTCTCCTGAATGGTCATGGCATCCCCCATCGCCTGACAGGGATGGTTGTAGTCGCTCAAACCGTTGATGACCGGGATATCCGACCACTTTGCCAGTTCCAAAACGTGATCGTGATCGAACGTCCGCGCCATCAACGCGTGGACGTAGCCTGAAAGCACGCGCGCAATATCCGCAATCGATTCGCGCTTGCCTAGCCCTACCTCGTTCGGCGAAAGATACAAGGCATCGCCCCCGCAGTGCCGCATCGCCATATCGAACGAGACGCGCGTCCGCAGGCTGGGCTTCTGGAAGATCATGCCCAGCACCCTGCCCTTGAACAGGGGCGGGTTTCCAGTCTTGAAGTATTCCTCCTTAAGTCTGAGAGCTAGATCGAGCAGGTCCTGCACTTCGCTGGACGAGAGATCAGACACCGCCAAAAAATGCTTCATACCTTCTCCTTTATGAACAAATTATAGTGTTTTGAGTCAGATTTGACCTGTGTATATCGTCACGCGGTCCGCATGACACGGGGCAATATTGAAAAGAAAACAGCGCCTGAAAGCGCCGTTAATCTTATCATGCTGAATGGGTTTTTCTCCAATACCTCATCAATCGGGTGCGCTAAAAAGTTGTAAGAAAAAGAGAGCCAACCTGCTAAGTAATTCGTCATAAGTTTTTAGACAAAAGGAAGCGCAGATCAGAAGTAGGTAGATTTTGGTCGTTCAAGATTTTTTCTGCGCTT
>DATKAU010000114.1:0-6753 GCA_035514655.1 Anaerolineales bacterium | reverse complement strand
GGCGATCGAGCGTGCCAAAAAGCAGGCAGTTAAACCTGCCCAAAAGCCTGCTCAAAAAAAGCGGCGATTCAATATTGCCCTGCACATGCCGCGCCCGAACCTGCGCGCGATCCAAATCCCCCGCCCGCGGCTGGGCTGGCGATCTGCCTCGTTCATTCTGCTCGTGATCCTCGGCGCGGCGGTCCATCTCGCTTTTACCCGCCCCGAATTGCGCGTGACACAGGCGCAGGTGACAGGCAACCAGATGCTGACACCGGAGGAAGTGAACTCCGTCCTCAGCGTTGCAGGACAGCCGATCTTCCTCATAATCCCCTCTGACCTGGAGACCCGCCTGCGGCTCAACTTCCCCGAGGTTGCCTCCGCCTGGGTGAGTGTTGCCTTGCCCAATGTGTTGACTGTCCATCTCGTCGAGCGGAAACCACTCATCCGCTGGGAACAGGGAGGCGGGTACACGTGGGTTGCGGAGGACGGCGTGGCGTTTCGTCCGCGCGGCGAAATAGCAGAGTTGATCTCCGTCGTGGCAGTATCTGCCCCGCCCGCGATCGGAAATGGGACCGATCCCATGTCGCCGACTCCGTTCCTTTCCACGGACATGGTCCAGGCGTTGAAGGGATTCGCCGGTCACGTCCCGCCGGGCGCGGTGATTTTGTATGACCCGGCGTTCGGTTTCGGCTGGAACGATCCGCGCGGCTGGCGTGCCTATTTCGGCACCACTGCCAGCGATGTGGAGTTGAAGATGCGCGTATACGAAACAATGGTGAACTCGTTGACGCAGCGAGGCATCCGCCCTGCGTTGATCAATGTCACTTATCCGACCGCGCCATATTACAGGATGAATCAATGAATCGTAGGGGCGAGGCAAAGTGCCCCGAAGGGGTATGCCTCGCCCCTGCATAAAACAAAAGGAATTATGGAAGAAATCGTTGTTGGCATCGATGTAGGCACGACCAAAATCTGTACCCTCGTGGGACGCGTGGAGGATGAAAACTCCATCCGCATCCTCGGCGTGGGCATTGAACCCTCGGACGGCATCCGCAAGGGCATCATCGTGGATCTTGCCGCGGCGACGCAGGCGATCACCCGTTCGGTGAAGAAAGCTGAATCCACATCCGGGCTCGAGATCACTTCCGCGCTGGTGAGTATCGCGGGCGCGCACGTTTCGTCCGTCAACAGCCGCGGCGCTACGGCGGTGAACGGGAAGGTGATCGAGCAGTTCGATATCGATCACGCCATGGATCAGGCGCGCGCGGTGGCGATCCCGCACGACCGCGAGATCATCCACGTGATCCAGCGCGGCTTCAACGTGGACGGGCAGGACGGCATCCGCAACCCGAAAGGGATGCACGGGTATCGCATCGAAGTGGAGGCGCACATCATCACCGCCTCCAGTGCGACGGTGGATAACCTGCGCCAGTGTGTGGGAGCGGCTGGTGTGAAGATCCAGGAATTTGTGTTGAACCCGCTCGCCTCCGCCGAAGTGGTGCTCACCGATCAGGAACGGCAGATGGGCGTTGCCGTGTGCGACATCGGCGGCGGCACCACTGATCTGGCGATCTACGTCAACGGCGATGTCTGGCATACGATGGTGCTTGCCGTTGGCGGCAACCACGTCACACAGGATATCGCGCACGGTTTGCGCCTTCCGTTTGCGCAGGCGGAGGATGTGAAGAAACAGAAGGGTCATGCAGTGCGTGCCGAGGTGGGCTCGGAGGAGTATTTTTCGGTCCACCCGTTCGGCGAGGAGCACCCGGTGCAGATCAACCGGCAGGAACTCGCCCACATCATCGAGGCGCGCGTGGCGGAAATTTTTTCAATGACGTTGCAGGAGATCAAACGATCCGGTTATGACGGTTTGTTGCCCGCAGGGATCGTGTTGACAGGCGGCGCATCTGCGCTGCCGGGGATCAAACGCGTGGCAGGCAATGTGCTGGGCATGCCCGTGCGCGTGGCACAGCCGGAGAATCTTTCGGGATTGGTGGATCGGTTGAATTCACCGGCGTATTCAACCAGCGTGGGTTTGCTGCGCTGGGTATTATCCACACAGGATGTGGACGCGGGCGGCGGGAGAAGCCGCCGGAAGAAAGGAGCGCTCATGAATTTTGGTGTGATCAAGAAAATTGTCGGAAGGATATTGCCGTAGTGATGCATTCATCCTGAGCGGAACGAAGTGCAGTCGAAGGATGAGTTTGCAAAAGCGCTTCGACTTCGCTCTGCTCCGCTCAGCGCGAGGCAACATACTCTTGAAATATCGAGCTACGGAATCAAAAGCAAGTATCATCAAACCAATGTTTGACGGAGGCACAAGATGGACTCGACCAACAAGCAACATCACGAAAGACAAACAGATGCATTCGCCCGCATTAAAGTAATCGGTGTGGGCGGCGGCGGGACGAATGCCGTCAACCGCATGATCGACGAGGGGATTCAAGGCGTCGAATTCATTGCGGCGAACACCGATGCGCAGGCGTTGATGCTGGCGAAGGCGCCGATGCTCGTGCGGCTCGGCGATAAAATCACGCGCGGTCTCGGTGCGGGCGGCGATCCCGAAGTGGGGCGCAAAGCCGCGGAGGAATCCGCCGACGAACTCTATGCCGCGTTGAAAGGATCCGATATGGTGTTCGTCACCGCGGGCATGGGCGGCGGCACCGGCACCGGCGCGGCGCCGGTTGTGGCGCAGATTGCCAAGGAAAGCGGCGCGCTGACGATCGGTGTGGTCACGCGTCCGTTCACGTTCGAGGGCATGCGCCGCATGCAATCGGCGGAAACGGGCATCGGTAAATTCAAGGAACACGCCGATACGTTGATCGCCATCCCCAACGATCGGTTATTGCAAATCGCCGACAAGCGCGCCTCGTTGCAGGACGCATTCCGGCTCGCGGATGATGTGTTGCATCAGGGCATCCAGGGTATTTCCGAGTTGATCACCATCCCCGGTTTGATCAACCTCGACTTCGCCGACGTGCGCGCGATCATGTCGGAGGGCGGCGCGGCGCTCATGGCGGTGGGAACAGGCGAGGGCGATGAGCGGGCGAAGAAAGCTGCCGAGGACGCGATCTCGTCCAAACTGCTCGACATCACCATCGACGGCGCGCGCGGCGTGCTCTTCAACGTCACGGGCGGACCGAACATGACGCTCTTCGAGGTCAACCAGGCCGCGGCGATCATCCGTGAGACTGCGCACCCCGACGTGAACATGATCTTCGGCGCGGTGATCGACCCGAACATGGGCGACGATATCCGCGTCACAGTGATCGCGACCGGCTTCGAACGAAGCAGCATGCCGCGCCGCGCGCTCGAGAAGAACACGCGCGAGAACAAGCGGACGGAACCTGCCGTGTACTCACGGACTCTTGAATCCGTCTCGGTTCATGCCGACGTCCAGCCGGGTGAGGCTGCGAAACACGCGCCTCTGCCCCCGATCAACAAGGACGATCTCGACATCCCGACCTTCTTGCGGAATCGAAGATAATATCGAAACCTCACAGGTTTCATCGAAAGTCGAATTTGAATCGGTACCTGATAGTGGGACGATTCCTGAAAAAATCAGTGCGTGTAAAACCTGTGAGGTCTAAAAATAAATATTCGGTCAAGTCCACTCCCCTTAGCCGGAGCGATTCTGGCGTGCCTGGGCGAGGCATGTCGAATCGCTCTGCGCGTTTACGCCGCCCTCCGTCCCGCGAGGCGGGACACCTCCCCCGAATTCCGCGGGATGAAAATCTGATTTTCATCCCGGAAAACAAATTCGGAATTTGGGGGAGGCTGGGTGGTGGTGGTGAGGTAAAATAAGCTGATGAAAGCCATACTCCCCCAACCGATTCACGAATCGTATAAAAAACACCGCCGCGAACTCGGGTGGCAGATCATCCTGCCTGTGGCGTTGAGCGCGGCCGGTTTCATCGCCTTGATCGTGCTGATCTACTTTGCAACCTTTGAAGGCGATGGCGACGTGGGCCGCTGGGCGGCGATCTCGACCATTTGGATCGTCATCCCGGTGATGCTGGCGGGGCTGATCCTGTTTGCCCTGATCGGCGCGCTGGTCTACCTGATGAAGCGCCTGCTCGACATCGCACCGACGTATACGGGTCTGGCACAGGATTATGTCCATAAAGCCGCGGGCTACATCAAACGCGCCGCGGACATGATAGTGAAACCCGTACTCTTCCTCGATGGGGTCGGTGCGGGCGTCAGACGGTTATTTGGCAGGAAATAAATTTATCGCTCGAGGCGGCGTCCCCGCCGGCGGGAGCACTCTCAAAAGGAATAAACCATGTACAAAAATAGAACTCTGGTCTTCGGCGCATTGATGGGCGCATTCACCGGCTTGATTGCCGCGATGATCCTCTCCCGCCGTGCGGAGAGAAACGAAAGCGGGACCGCCCTCACTACTGGCGAGGGATTGAAACTTGGCGTGCTCGTGTTTGGCTTGTTGCGGGCGATTGCAAGTTTGGGGGATGATAGATAGAATCAATTTAATCGAATTCCAATTATTGATATCAAATTAAATTTGTAGCAGGGACATCATACATCGTGTCCCTACTTTTTATCTTTCATAATCTGCTCAAGCACATCTACGAACACCTCATACGGCTGAGCGCCGACAATGGCGTAGCGGTTGTTGATCACATAGGTGGGCACGCCGGTCACGCCGATTTGATACGCCCACCTCACTTGATCGGCAACGTTCGCTGTGTATTTTTCGCCCTCCACTTCAAGTTGCATTTCATCTGCATCCAGACCCACCTCCTCCGCCGTGGAACGGAGCACATCCCACTGGCTGGGATCCAAGCCTTCGGCGTACACCTTGCGAAAGGTAATCTTGTGAAACTCGTTTCCCTTACCGTGTTCGCGCGCGTATTCGGTGGCTTCGTGTGCGAGGCGCGTGTCGTAAATCCGCTCCGTTGATTTGAACTTCATGTTGTATAACTCGGCGATGGTCCGCAGGCGGTCCTCCGATCCCATTTCGCGTTTGCGCTTGATGTAGTCCGGCAGTTCCCTGCCCTCGGGCGGCGTGTCGAAATACAAATAAAACGGACGCCACTCCACATCCACGCGATGTTCCTCTTTCAACCTCTCGACCACACCCTGGCCGACGTAGCACCACGGTCAGATGTAATCGGAGAAGATCGTCAGTTTGAAGTCCATGCTCACCTTTCGGATAAAATAGGAAATGATAAAAGTGGTGAGTCAAAACCTTCTTAGCCACAGAGATCACCGAGTCCCTGGAGAAAAATCTCTGTGTGCTCTGCCTGCGCTGAGCTGCAGGCACACGTGTGGCTGAGATCACCTGAATTGACTCACCTATAAAATACAGCTAATAGACAAGACCCTATCATCATATCTTACTCTGGAGACTTCATCATGACGAAAACCCTGCGCGTCAATGCGGACCGAATGCTTGATTCGTTCAACCGACTTGCTTCGATCGGCGCCACGGAGGCGGGAGGGGTGAACCGCCCGTCGCTCAGTGAGGCGCATCTCGCGGCGCGCAAGTGGTATCGCGAAGAGATCGAACGCGCTGGGCTGGACTTCCGCACGGATGGCGCTGGGAATCATTCAGCCTTGTTGCATGTCGTTGCGAGCCGCGACGCGGCGAAGCAATCTCCCGCCACCGAGGAGATTGCTTCTCGAAGACTCGCAAAGACATTAATTGTGGGCTCCCACCTCGATTCCGTCCCGGACGGCGGCCGCTTCGACGGCGCGTTGGGTGTGGTTGCCGCGTTCGAAGTATTGAGGACGATCAAGGATTCCGGGATCAAACTCAATGTGAATCTCGAAGCGATGGACTTCACCGACGAGGAAGGGACGCTGGTTGGTTTGCTGGGGAGCGCGGCGATCTCTGGTCACCTCCAGCAAAAAGATTTGCTTGCCCCGCGCGGCGGGCGCGATAATCTGGTCGAAGGGATGAAGCGCGCAGGTTTGTCGGATGAAAGCATGTTGACCGCGAGGCGCCCGAAAGAGTCGTTTGCAGGGTATTTGGAACTGCACATCGAGCAGGGCAAACGGTTGGAAAAACGCGGCATCAATATCGGCATCGTCTCCGCGATTGTCGGGATTGGATCCTAT
This sequence comes from Anaerolineales bacterium, assembly GCA_035514655.1. GTDB lineage: Bacteria > Chloroflexota > Anaerolineae > Anaerolineales > Villigracilaceae > Defluviilinea. Next base: position 690 of record DATKAU010000114.1, on the reverse strand, counting down.
CGCTTGTCGTACATCGGCCGTGCGGACCACGCGGGCACTGCCACAATGGATGACAGGCTGGATGCATCGTTGGGAGCAAGTGCATTTACGCTTGCGGCGCGCGAACTGGTGATGACGAAGTTCCCGGGTGGCGTGGTGAACACAAGCAAAATGGACTTCGCGCCAGGCGCATTCAACATCGTCCCCGCGCGGGTGGATGTGGCGCTGGAATTCCGTGCACCAACCGAAACTGATTTCAACGCAATGGACGAAGCATTGATCGCGCTGGCAAAAGAGCAAGCCGCGCGCTTTGGGCTGGAGTTGAAGATCGAATTTCTTGGCAAACATTCCCCCTCACCGATGAGTGATGCGGCTCAACGCGCGTTTGCCGAGGCGTGTGATGAATTGGGGTTGACTCACACGCCGTTGACCTCCGGCGCAGGGCACGACGCGCAATCGCTGGCGGACTTGTGCCCGGTGGGGATGATCTTCGTCCCATCGGTGGACGGAGCCAGCCACTCGCCGCGCGAATTCACGAAGTGGGAAGACTGCGTCAACGGCGCGAATGTGCTGCTGCACGCGGCATTAAAGATGGCAATGCAGGTCACGCTTCAAGCGTGATCTACGGTGTAAAATCGGGGAAACCGGCAACCCATGAAAAACTTCGACCCCAAATACACCGACCTGCCCAAGACCGAGATCCACATCCAC
>DATKAU010000113.1:0-2661 GCA_035514655.1 Anaerolineales bacterium | reverse complement strand
ATCCGCAATTCGTCTTTCAAGTTCGCTCACGGTGCATTCTATAAGCTGAACACTGATTCACTGATTACTGCTCACTGGATAATGTGTTCATATCACCCAAGCCAGCAAAATACACTGACCGGAAAATTGACCGTGGGCATGTTCGACGATATTTGGAGGACGGCGAAAGACCTGTTGAAATGAAACGTTGGTCCAGGGTAAGGAAAGTTTTCACGGCGATACTTCTCCTGTTCGTTATCCTTGGCGCAGGAGGTTCCGCATACTGGAATTCGCAGACGTATCGCGCGAGCGATCTTGCCTTGCAAGCCCTGCAATCCGATGAGCGGGTGGTTGTCACGCAGGTTGATGGATTGATTACTTTCGAACCTGTACAAACACAGGCATCGATCGGGTTTGTTTTTTATCCCGGCGCGGGAGTGGATTACCGGGCTTACGCTCCGGTGCTTCGCCTGATCGCCGCCCGCGGATATTTTGTGGCGCTGGTGCCCTTCCCGTTGAATCTTGCGTTTTTCAACACCAATGCAGCGGCAGATGTCATGGATCGTTTTCCTGATATCGACGTTTGGGTTGTCGGAGGACATTCGCTGGGCGGCGTCGCTGCGGGGACATTCGCGGCAAATCACCCTGATGTGGTGGACGGCTTGATCTATTTTGCATCCTATCCCGCGAACGATGACCTAAGAATGACGATGGTTAAAGTTGTTTCAATCTACGGCACAAACGACGGTCTTGCCACGCCTGAAATGATTGATGAATCGAAAATGTTGCTGCCTGCAGATGCCGTGTTCGTGCCGGTCGAGGGAGGCAATCATTCACAATTTGGGTCGTACGGGCTTCAATCCGGTGATAACGCTGCCGCGATTCCTGCAGATGAGCAATGGGCGCAGATCGCGGATGCGGCGGTGCAGTTCTTTGAGATGTTGATCCGATGAGTACCTTGATCACACCGGGTGAACTCGCGCCTGATTTCAAATTACAGGATACCAACGGCAGGGTGGTCCGGCTTTCGGAATATCGCGGAAACAAAATTGTGTTGTTGTACTTCCTGCGCGGGTTCATGTGACCGTTCTGCCGCGCGTCGTTGGCGCGCCTGCAGTTTGGGTATTCCGAGTTCACCGCACGCGGGGCTGAGATTCTTGCCGTGGGACCGAACAACATGGATGTATTCAAACGCTATTGGGAGAACGAACGCATTCCATTCCCAGGTCTGGCTGATCCGGATCACGAAGTGGCGCGCCTGTACCGGCAGGAAGTCAGGCTCTTCAAACTCGGACGCATGCCGTTGAATTGCATCGTGGATAAAAAAGGCTTGATCCGCTACGTGCATTACGGCGCTTCGATGCGGGATATTCCCTCGAACGAAGACCTGCTGCACGTAATAGATGAACTAAATGCGTCATCCAACTAGCATGACTCTCGGACAAATAGCATTTCTTGGTTCAGGCGAAACATCACTGGCAGGCGGGCGCATCTTCGAAGCCCTGGCGCGGAAGATCGAGTCTCCGCTGCGCATCGCCTTGATGGAAACCCCTGCAGGTTTCGAATTGAATTCATCGCAGGTGGTCGGCAAGGTGGGCGAGTTTATGAAGACGCGCCTGCAAAACTACAAACCGGTAGTGGATGTGATCCCCGCGCGAAAAAAGAATTCCGCGTTCAGCCCGGATGACCCCGAAATCATCAAACCTCTACTGTACGCCAATATGATCTTCATGGGACCGGGGAGCCCGACGTACGCGATCCGTCACTTGAAGGATTCTCTCGCCTGGGATGTGATCCGCGCCCGCCACCGCCTCGGCGCGACCCTGATCTTTGCCTCAGCGGCGACTGTCTCGATTGGCGCTCACGCGCTTCCCGTTTATGAGATCTACAAAGTCGGGCAGGATGTGCACATCGTGGACGGTTTGGATCTGTTTGCCGATTTCGGTTTGCATGTATCATTCATCCCGCACTGGAACAACGCCGATGGCGGCGTGGACCTTGACACGAGCCGCTGTTTTGTGGGGATGGATCGCTTCGCAGAATGGAGCAAACTTGTTCCTCATGAAAACGAGACCATCGGGCTGGATGAACATACGGGCATGATCGTGGATTTTGAGACAGGTCTGTGCGAAGTGAGCGGAGTCAGTTCCGTGTCACTCGTACGCGAAACCAACCCGGAGATGTACCCTTCAGGCTCAAAGTTTAAGCTCAGTGAACTGGGCGCGGTCCAAATCCCCGACCCGCTGGAAAAGAGCATCTCTGTCAACGCGTGGGAAATGGTTCTGCACGCGCCGCCGTTGGGAGGTGATGCGCCGCCGGAGGAGGTGATTTCCCTTGCTGAGCAGCGCCTCACTGTGCGTGCGAACAAGGATTTCGCTGAGTCCGATCGACTGCGTGACGCGATTGCCGCCCTCGGCTGGACCGTGCAGGATGGCAAGGGCGAGTACAAGCTGGTGAAGTCTTCGTAGGTCACGCTTCAAGCGTGACCTACATTATTTAATGGGATAAAATAAAATCGTTGACAATCCCCAAGGAGACTCCCATGCGCGCAGTGGACATCATCATCAAAAAACGCGATAAAGGCGAACTCACCCTCGAGGAGATCGAGTTTTTCATCAAAGGCTTCGTTTCAGGCGATGTCCCTGATTATCAGGCTTCCTCGTTTGCAATGGCTGTCCTGCT
>DATKAU010000112.1:0-4220 GCA_035514655.1 Anaerolineales bacterium | reverse complement strand
CGCAAGTCTCCAAGCGGACCGCTCCGCCACAGCGTCATCGCCACCACGAGTCCGACCACCACAGGCGGCAATGCCATGCCCGTATTGATGATGCTCAGGATGAAAGAACGCCCGCGGAAGTTTCCAAGCGCCAGCCAGGTGCCAAATGGTAAACCGATCAACAAGCTGATGCCTGTGGCTATGGCAGAGACTTGCAATGAGAGGATGGTGATTTGGAGGATTTCAGAATCGAAAAGCATATTATTCTTAATGGCAGGGGGGATTGCTTCGCGGAGTTTACACTGACTGGCGAAGCCGTGCCGAAGTGCTCGCAATGACAGGATGCTACGGCAATCCTAATTCCTCATCCGACTTGCCCGCATCGGGGAAGAACAACGGTTGCCCGTATTCCTCCACGCCAAATTCCGCGATGATTTGCTGGCCCTCAGGCGAGGTGATGAAATCGGCAAATGCCTGCGCGCCTGCCAGGTTCACATTCGGATGTTTTTCGGGATTAATGGTTATGACGTGATAGACATTCAATAAAAACGGGTCGTCTTCGAACAGGATCTCCAGGTTTACATTTGGATTGTAAGCCAGGAAAGTGCCGCGATCGGTGAGAGCGTAACCGCCTTTTTCAGAGGCAATCGAAAGGGTCGCACCCTGTCCCTGCCCGGTTTCGAGGTACCAATCTTCGCCGCGCGGATCAAGATTGAGGCTGCTCCATATCGCCAGTTCCTTGACGTGAGTCCCTGAGTCGTCGCCGCGCGAGACAAATGTCGAGGTGGAGGAAAAAATCGCCTCGAAAGCCGAATCAAGCGTCGGCTGTGCCCGAAGCGAGGCAGGGTCAGAGGAGGGTCCTACGATCACGAAGGCGTTGTGCATCACGAGCCGGCGGTCGATGCCGAATCCGTTTGCGACAAATTCCTCCTCCGCAACGGGCGAATGAAGCAGGATGACATCCGCATCGCCCTGCCCGCCAAGTTTCAACGCCTGCCCCGAGCCCACAGCCACGAGTTGAACACTGTAGCCCGTCTTTTCGGTGAAGGCAGGCAGGAGCACATCGAGCAAGCCTGAGTCTTGTGTGGACGTGGTAGAGATCAGCAATAAGTTTTTATTCTCATTCGGCGAGCTGGCGCACGAAGTAATGGCAAACAATAGGACAGCGAACAGGATTTTTTTCATTCAACTCCGAAAAGAAAGGGGCGACCTCTCAGCCGCCCCATCACAACGGGGTGAATTATAAACCCAAGTCTGCATCGGTTTTATCTGCATCCGGGTAGAACAGCGGTTGACCGTATTCCTCCACGCCGAACCCGCCGATGACTTCCTGTGTGGATGAAGCGATCATGAATTTCAGGAATGCCAGCGCGCCGTCGTAATTGACCCTCTCCCATATATCAGGGCTGACCGTGATGACGTGATACACATTCAGCAGGGCATTATCGCCTTCTACCAGAATCTCAAGCTGCAGGTTGCCCTTGTTGGCAAGGTAGGTGGCGCGGTCGGTCACCGTGTACGCGCCTTTTTCCGAGGCAATTGTGAGCGTCGCGCCCATGCCCTGCCCCGATTCGAGATACCACGCCGGCGCTGCGGCTTTGGGATCGTACCCGGCTTTCTTCCACAAACTCAATTCGGCTTTGTGCGTACCCGAGTCATCGCCGCGAGAAATGAACTCTGCGGACCCCGCGCTGATCAATTTCAACGCTTTCTCTATAGGCTTGCCTTTAATTCGTGCAGGATCAGATGTGGGAGCGACGATGATGAAATCGTTGTGCATGACGAGGGCACGGTCCCTGCCATATCCATCCTCCATGAATGTGACTTCGGAAGCGGGCGCGTGGACGAGCAAAACGTCGGCGTTGCCCTCCTGCCCCATCGTCATCGCCTGTCCCGACCCCACCGCCACGGTCTGGACCGTGTAGCCTGATTCTGCTTCGAACATCGGGATCAACACGTCGAGCAGACCCGAATCCTGCGTGGAGGTGGTCGTTGCAAGGATCAGGGTCGGATTCTCAGGTGCGGCAGGCGCGCACGCGTTTGCGAGAAATAAGAGGACCAGGAGAATTGGGAGAATTCGTTTCATGAATTTCCTCGTTGAGCGAGATACGCAAATCGTCTCGCTCTACAAAATAATTTGTTCCCCGCTATGGGTGGAGTTGTAGCCAGTGAGTGTGTTCAAAGCGGTGCGAAACGCGGATGTCTGCAAATAATCGAGCAACGGTGCGAGCACCCTCTCGTTTTCGCGCGGCAGGACAAGGTCATAGCGTTCCTCGAGCAAAGGTATGAAATCAAGCCCATGCTGGTGCGCGGCGGCTTGCAGACCGAGAGCAGCATCTGCTTTATTGGCTGTGATCAACGCTGCGGCTTCGGTATGAGTCTTCACTTCCTTATCGTAGCCATTGATCTTTTCAATGGGAACTTTGAGTTTTTTCAATTCCCCATCGAACCACAGACGAGTCCCTGAACCTGCATTGCGATTCGCAAATCGGATGCCAGGGTTTGCAATATCAGCGACCTTCTTTATCTGCTTCGGGTTTCCACTTGCCAACATCAAGCCCTGCGTGCGATACGCAAGCGTGACAATTTCCACGTCGCGGTCAGGGAATAAATGCCGCACGAACGGTGTGTTGTATTCGCCTGTTTCATCCAAAAGGTGCGAACCTGAGATCTGGCAAAGTCCCTGACGCAGATTCACCAATCCATCCAGCGAGCCGACAGGTAGATTTAACAAGGTGACGTGCTTTTCAAGGTGCTCGGCAATCCCTTCAAGCGCCAGATCATGACTGCCTGAAAAAATCATGGCTGGCTTTTTCGTCTTTGGAAGAATGACTTCCTGCAAGAGCAACGCGTCCGCTTTGGCGCGATAAAACTTCTCGGTCACCTTACCCGTCTTGCGGACTTCACTCACTTCGACGAGTTCTGCTGATTCCAGCGCGAGGATATGATGACGGACCCAGGCAGGTGATTGCTTCATCGTCCGTGCGAGATGTGTGAGCGTGGCAGGGGAAGCCATGAGGTGCCGCAGAATATCCATCCGGCGGGGATCCGCGAGAAGTTTGATTTTGTCGAAGGAATGAAGGGAATCAACTTTTTTCATATCGATTAAGTTTTTCCTTAATCGAGAGTCTAACACGAACAGGGAATTTGCGTCAACTAGAAAATCATGTTTTGTTATCCGGTCTTGGTATTCAGCTTTTCGATCCCTCTACTGCCCTCAGATCACTGCCGCCACTGGTTCGCGCGGATGTTCTTCTCCGCCTTGGTGACAGTGTCAAGGATTCGCGCCGCGCGAGTTTCGGGTTTCTTCGCATTCGAAATCCATTCGAGAATTGCCCGCTTGGCCGAACGCGGAAAGGCTTCGAAAAATTTCTTCGCGGTTTTGTTTTTCGAGAATGCCTTCGCCAGATCGGGCGGGATCTCCAAAGTCTCCACCGCATCGAGCGCGTTCCACGAGCCGTCTTTCTTTGCGGCTTCCACTTTTGCCAGCCCCGCAGGCGCCATCAACCCAGCCTTGAGCAATTTCTCTATGCGTTCCTTGTTAGGCTTCGCCCAGCCCGAGCCTTTCTTGCGCGGCGCAAACCACAGCATGGACCGTTCCTCATCGAGTTTATTCCCCTTGCTGTCCACCCAGCCGAAACACAGGGCTTCTTCCACGGATTCTTCGTAGTCCATGCGCGGCTTGCCCGTGGCTTTCTTGTAACTGATGAACCACACGCCCTCGGTGCGAGTGTGATTCTTTTCGAGCCACTTGCGCCACTCGGCGCGGGATTTGGGGTGTGTGGAATTTGAGGGAGGTGTAAGCATTTACTTATTATACTGAATCGGCTCCACATCCCTCTTCACCTCCCCTTTTTTCTTTCGTTTTCTTGCATAATAAAACGTCTCGCGCAGTTGTGGTGTGACCAGACTGGTCTCGCGGTGACCCATTCGTGTGCCATGGAACTGCATAAAGCGGAACCAGAAAATCGAAGTGGCGTTCCGCCACAACACACGCTCGCGCGCCGCGTGCCAAAGGTCGCTGAAAATATTGGCAACCGTCAGGCGCAGAAAATCATACACGTTGAAATGCGACTCTGGATAAATCTTCTTGAACGCCATTGCTTCACGGCGGTAACGGTTGTACACGCCGCGCGGAGTTTCCTCGTGAACATGCACGATCTCGGCTTCGGGGACGTAGGCAATGGTATATCCCTGCTCCTTGACCCACCTGCCCCACGCCACATCCTCCAGCCCGGTCA
>DATKAU010000111.1:0-8689 GCA_035514655.1 Anaerolineales bacterium | reverse complement strand
ATCTGCCAGTATTGCGAGAAATTCAACGTTAAAACAAATATGATCGATTGGGCGAATACAACGAAGAATTCGGAATAATTGACCGAGCCGATCGTCATGCGCGGGTATTTTCCCTGCGCCACCAGGGTGGAGGTGACTACCGGGCCCCAGCCTCCGCCTCCGATGGCATCACAGAACCCGCCGAATAGCCCGAGCAGACTGATGCGCGGTCCGTGATATTCGTTCTCGTTGTCATGCGGCTGTATGTTGAACGCCTTGACGACGATCACAATTCCCATGAGCAGGAGATAGGCTGCAATGTAAGGCTTGATGAGATCCCCGTCGATGGAGGTGAGCAGATACGCGCCAGACATACCTCCCAGCATACCGGGGATCAACAGTCGCCGGACCAGTTTCCAGTCCACGTTGCCGAGCCGCCAATGCGAAAAACCTGAAACTCCGGTGGTAACCACCTCCGCCATGTGCACACTGGCAGAGGCCGCGGCAGGGGGGATTCCGAGGCTCAATAAAAACGTATTCGAACTGACGCCATACGCCATGTCCAGCGCGCCGTCAATCATCTGGGCAATGAAGCCCGCCAGAACAAAAACCAGAATTGAAATTTCCCTATCGACTTACTCCTCAAACTCATTGTGATGGGGATGTGGGTGCAAGTCAATATGACGTTTATCAGGATGTCCCCGGCTATTTCTCCCCTGCCGTGCTCAACTTCTGATAATACCGGTCCAGCCAGGCGTTCGACCAGCCCCACAGCGTGGCATCCCTGACGATGCGCTTCACCTCTTCGCGGGTGATCTTCGCTTCGTGGCTGAACACGTCCGCATTGCGGCGGCTAATCGCGAGCGTGCGGATGGCGAACATCAACGGGAAGATACATGCCAGCCGGATCCGATGCTGCCATGGCGGCAGGGTTTTGACGCACGTCAACGCCGCGTGCAGGTGTCGTTCCGCCTTGTCGGCGAGCATGTCGAGCACCTTGATCGCCTCGGCGCGGTTCTCAGGCCGGAACAATTCATGCGCCGTTACATTCGCCGCCTCGAGGAATTTTTTCGGCACGTATACCCAACCGCGCTCGTAATCCTTGCGTAAGCCGCGGATCACGTTTACGGTCTGCAGGGCAAGCCCGAACTCACGCGCGAGCGGGAGCAGTTCCCTGACCCTGACCCGGATCGACCGCGAATACCACGCGAACAGATGCGTGAGCAGATAGCCGACCCGTCCCGCTACTTCGAACATGTAATCGTCCATGTCCTTCTCATCGTCCACTTGTGGTCCACGCCTCACCCAGCGCGCCATTCCCTGTGTGCTGTGGAGCACGTGATGTGTGATGATCTCGCGCACTTCACTGGGGAGCGAGGCAAGCCTTGCCAGAATATCCTCCGCGTGCTGCGCCACCACGGCATCGGGATTCAATCCATCTGCTGTTTGAATCTGACGCGTCAACGATTCGCATTGTGCATCCCCTTTCAAGATCTCAGCCCAAAGATTCAACAGTTCGATCTTTTTTTCGGGGGGCATATCTTCGTTGTCTTCGAGATAATCGGACACGCGTAATAGCAGATACGCCACCGTACCCGCGTCACACAACACGCCGGGCAGTTGTTCGATGCCGATGGCAAATGTGCGGCTTGCCAGCCTCAGGAGATCGCGCAATGAAACCATGATGACTTTAGGATGCGTGCAGCGCACCCTCCTCCACCTCGACGATTTCCGCACCGTTCAACGCGCGGTGCAGGTCCGCGCTCTTCAGGATGATCGCCGTATTCCGGACTCCCGACCCGATCGATATTTCTTCTTCTTTAAGGACGCTCGCGTCGATCAACACCCGGGTCTGATTCTTCACCCCAAACGGACTCACCGTCCCGATCCGGTAGCCCGTCACCGCGAACACCTCCTCCTCGGTAGCCATGTGCACGCGAGAGCGTTTGACGATCTGGCGCAGTTTCCTCCAGTCCACCTGTTCGGGTCCGGCCATCAACACCATCACAAATTCGCCGGGTCTCACCTGGAACAGGATGCTCCGCACGATCTGCTCGGGGCGCTGTCCGCGTTCGCGTGCGGCTTGCTCGAAACTGGAAACAGACCCCTCGTGAAGAAAGAGGCGGTGATCGATCCCCAGCGATTCCAGGGCGAGGCTGGCGGGTGGTCTGTTTGCGCTGAGCGGAGACGAAGCGTCCATGGTGTAAAATCATACCATGTCCAAATTCAAATCCCCAGCCATTATGCTGCTCGTCACGATTTTCATTATTGCCATGCTAGCGATGTTCGGACCCGAGGAACAATCCCTCGGTGCGAACGTGCGGATCGTGTACCTGCACGGCGCGTGGGTGCTCGCCGCGGAACTGGCACTGTTGATGGCGGGGCTGGCGGGTTTGATCGGATTGCTCACGCCGCGCAAGGTTTTCCATGGCTGGTCTGCTGCGCTGGGGCGGGCGGGGGTTGTATTTTGGGTGACCTATCTTCCGCTTTCGTTGTGGGCGATGCAAGCCAATTGGAACGGACTCTTCCTTGCCGAGCCGCGCTTCCGGCTTGCGTTGATCTTCGCCGCGACAGGCGTCCTGTTACAGCTCGGTTTGTGGATCATTGATAAAGATTGGATCACCTCGCTTGCCAACATCCTGTTCATAATCGTACTGCGCTTCACCTTTGCCACCGCAGAGAATGTAATGCACCCGCCTCCCTCGCCGATCTTCAATTCAGGCAACTACACCATAATCGCGTTTTTCATTGCCTTGATCCTGCTGGCGCTGCTGGCTTCGTATTTTCTTACCCGGGTGTTTCTGAAACAAGCCAATTAATTCACGCTTCACGGCGGCGATTTTAATTTCCCCGATTACTTATCTTCCTTCAAGGATTCAGATCCCCTCATGCGTCTTCGGTTTCAACTTGTCGTTTTCATGCTCATCCGTGCTGTATTCAACACCCTGCATCGCATGGTGTATCCGTTTCTTGCCGTGTTTGCGCGCGGACTGGGTGTTGACCTGACCACGTTTTCATTTGCCATTACGGCGCGCTGGTTGGTCGGCGCCCTCAGCCCGGTGTTTGCTCCCATCGCAGATCAACGCGGACGAAAATTTGCCATGCTCGCCGGGGTTCTTTCTTTTGCAGCGGGGATGGGACTGGTGGCGCTTTCTCCAAGTTTGATCACCCTCAGTGCAGCGCTGCTGCTTGCGATTCTTGGCAAAAATCTTTTCGACCCAGCCATGCAAGCCTATTTCGGTGACCGCATTCCATACGAAGAACGCGGCACCGCTCTCGCCGTCACGGAAATGGCGTGGTCGTTGTCTTTCATCGCGGGAGTCCCGCTTATGGGATTTCTTATTTCAAGATACGGGTGGAATGCTCCGTTCCCTCTATTGGCAGGACTCGGCTTGTTGATGCTCTTTATCATCTGGCGGATGATCCCGCGCGAGGACGTTCATCACAAGCCGACAACTAATTCGCTTGGAAATTTCCGCGCGGTGTTGACGAATATCCCCGCTCTCGCGGGAATCTTCATCGCGTTGTGGGCGAGCGCGAGCAATGAGGTTGTCAATTTGATCTTCGGCGTGTGGCTCGAAGATTCTTTTGGCTTGAAGATCGCCGCGCTGGCAGGTGCCTCTGCGGTAATCGGACTCTCCGAGCTCAGCGGTGAAGGACTCGTTGCCCTGACCACCGACAAATTGGGCAAGCCGCGCGCGTTGATGTTTGGTTTGATTGGCAATGCAATCACTGCATTGTTGCTGCCTTTTATCGGAACCACGCAGATCGGCGCGCTGGTTGGGTTATTCTTCTACTACCTGACGTTTGAGTACATGGTGGTCAGTCACATCCCGTTGATGTCTGAACTTGTTCCCGAAGCACGTGCAACAATGTTGTCCTTCAATTTAACCGGTCATTCTCTGGGACGTGCGATCGGTGCATTGCTGGCGACATTCATCTATCAGCAGTTTGGATTTTTCCCAATTGTCTTGATGTCCATTTTCTTCAATATGCTGGCTTTGCTTGCACTTGGCGAGTTGACTCAAAAGGTCGTGATCCTGCCGCGGATCATCGCATGGTTCCGCCGGCCGGAAGGCATGGAAACATGATCATCCTATACATGTATTGGTTCTTTGTTTTCCTTTTCAGCCTTGGCGTGTTGTGGGTGCTCGTGCCCGCGTTGTTTGGTCCGCCATCCAGACCTACCGGGCATGACCGCATCCGCAAGGCGTTGAAGCTGGTGAACCTCCAGGCCGGCGAAACGCTGTACGACCTCGGCGCGGGCGATGGGCGTGTGCTTCTCATTGCCGCGCGTGAATTCGACGCCAATACAGTCGGCATCGAGATCGGACCCGTCCAATGCGCGTTGATCGGGCTGAGAATTGCTGCGAGCGGGTTTGGAAACAAGATACAACTCAAATGGGGAAATTATTTCAACGCGGATGTGAGCAAAGCAGATGTAGTATTCGTTTACGCCACATCGAGGGAGATCCTGCGGCTTGCACGGCATCTGGAAGGACAAATGAAACCCGGTGCGCGCGTCGTTTCAATCTCGGCGGATTTCCCTGAGTGGGAGCCTTCGTTGTTCGACGAGGAGGATCTGATCTTCGTCTACTCGATGCCGCCCGCCTATGGAAGCCTGACAACATATCTGCTAAAGAGGACAATATGAATCGACGAGACAAACTTCGATGGGGTGCATTTGCCCTTGTGCTTTCCGCTGTGTTGACGCTTGGCGGATTGCTTCTGCGCGGTCCCCTGATCATCGAGATCTCGGACGCATCCGCCTTTGCCCGATCCGTTGCCTCGCCGAACAACCTGATTGCCGAATCCTTCCTGCCGTTGAGCCTCGTGATTCAACTTTTTGGTTTTCTCGGCATGTTCGCTTATCTCGATAAACCTGAAGCGGTACGGACAACGTTTTGGGGCATGGTCTTCAGCATCCTCGGCAACGGACTCTTCCTCCCATTTGCAGGTGTATTTGCTTTCGCCGTACCGGTGATCGGTCAACTGTATCTCGAAGGGAATTCAGATGCGATCAAGGTTGCGGAATTGGTTCTGGGTCCCGGGCTGGGATTTGCCTATCTGATCGCTTCCGCCTTTGCCCTGACGATCGGCGCGGTTCTATTTGCGATCTCCATGTGGAGGCACGTTCTGCCGCGCTGGCTCCCGGTTATCTATGTCATACAAGCCTTTGGGCTGTCGTTCGGCGCGTCGATGGGTTATCCGTTTGAAATGACGGGAGGAATTTTGCTGGTGGTCTTCAGCCTTGTGTTTGGGATGAGGATGTGGAGATAATTTGATCTTTTCCAAACACCTCATGGGCGGATCCAAAAAACGATGTCGGCGGCGGCTTGCCTGATTTTTGCGCGCTGCGGATTGCCCATGCATGATTCATCTCGGCGGGGAAGAATTGAACCGGTTTGCCCAAATCCCTGCCGGCAAGTAGTTCGTCGCGGGCAACTTCATTCCCGCCGATGCCGACGAGAAAATCACTGCAATCGACCATCGCCCTTGAAGTTGGAGACAACTCCGTGGAGCCTGGCATGTATCCGCCCCAAAGCCTGTCCTTGATAAAGCATATATGGTCCACATGCTCACTGATGTCGTTGTAAAAGGCAAACGCCTCGGTGGATATGATCCCGGTGGTGAGGAACCCCATGGACTTTGCCAGCGGATAAGTGATTCCCACCCCTCCCCGTGTTGCACCGATGTTGACTAGGGTCGAATCAGGTGAGTGTTTTGACAATTCTTCTTTGACGATCTCAAGCACTCCTTTTTGGTCTTCATAATTCACGGAAAACCCAATAAATGTCAGCACTGTCTTTCGGAAACCTCTGATGAAGGAAACTGCCTCGCCGGGAGTCATGCTCCACCCAACGACAGGATATTTGCCCCTCAGTTGCAGCACAATCCGACCATATAATTTATCGAAGGTGAGCATGATGAACCGACTTTACTACGACTCCAGTTTCAAATGAAACTCTTCCACCAAAACCCCGGCGGGATTGGTATACGAATCCTCCCCGATGACCGTGAACCCGCATTTCTCCAGCACCCGCCTTGAACCAACATTATGCTTCGCCACATGCGCGGAAAGCGGACGCGTCGTCACGATCTTCACATATTCGGCGAGAGCCTGTGTGGCAATACCCTTTCCCCAAAATTCCTTCCCCAGCCAATAACCGACTTCCATGTTGCCATCCATTTCCCAACTGAAGATGCTCCCCGCCACCTGACCATCGGAAACAATGGCTTTGAAAATTAACGACCCGTCCGCCATGATCTTCTTTGAATGGGCGTAAAAGGCTTCTTTATCCCGCGACGGGAACTCCGCCATTGCCGTAGCTTCAGGGACAAGTTGTTGTTCGAAGAGGATGGGCAGGTCAGATTCGGTTACGTCGCGGAGGAGGATGGCTGTCATGTAGTGATTACCTTTTGCCTGTTCTGTCTTCAGGCTGATATGGCGCCTCACTGTCAATCGCGCCGACAAATTGCGGCAGGCGTTTATGCCCCAGTTGCTGGCGGATGGCGAGATTTTCCCCGATATGGTACCAATAATGATAGATAACGCGTTGGAGCAGGTTCCCGTAAATGCGGGCAATGGGCTTGCCGTTGACGATCGGGTGTTTTTGTAGTTTTGATGGTGTCAGCGTATCGAGCCAGGGATCTGCTGCGGCTGTGATCGTCTTCCACGAGGTCAATACTTCTTTGAGCGGCGGTGTGCTGGCAGGCGCGCCGTAGGCGAATTCCCTTTCGATCTCAGGAAACAGGGTTTTCCCCTGAACGAAACCCAGGAAATATCTCTGCTCCTGCCATGCCAGATGCCCGATGTTCCAACTGATGCAATTCATAGGTAGGAGTCGTTTGCGGGCATCCTCATCGCTGACTCCTTTGACCGCGCGCATAAATTCACTGCGGGTGAAACGTAACTGTCTGACAAGCGGGTGTGTCATCGCAGTTCTCTTTCCGAATTGGTTGTTGTGAGTTTTACCACGGCAAGCCATTAAGATTCAACACGCCATGTAAAGGAGCCGGTTCTTTTACATCGAGGACCATCGCGCCGTTTGCTGAGAACTCAATTTTGCCCTGAGATTGTTCGACAAACACCAGTCCCTGAAATGGTTTCCATCCTAATCGTTTATAAAACTCGACGAGATGCGGACGGCAGAACAAAAGGGCAAAGGAGACGCCAAACTTTTCATCGAACAACTTTGCCGCCTCGCGCATGGCTGTGCTGGCATATCCCTTTCCCTGCCTTTCGGGGTGGGTCATCACACCTCCGACCCCGCCAATCATCTTTGCCTCGCCGTTGCTGACGATCTCACGCACGATCAATCCCACGCGCGAGACCAGTTCATCTTCATCCCACAACAGAACAGACCATTGCGGCGATGCCCACGTAAATAATTTGCCAGGGAGCGTAGCCAGCACCTCAGGCGGGTAGACAGCGCTCCGGAGTTGGGCGATTCCATTTTTCTGTCCGTCTGACAGGTGATCGGTCGCTTCGAATTCGATGTTCATGGATATTGTGGCAAGTATACCCGCTGGTTTAATTCGTACCTCAACTTATATTCAACTGTGGTTAAATTACCAGCCACTGATCACTGTCCACTGTTAACTGAATCATGCTCATCCACTCTTCCTCCTAGCTCCTCAAACTCGCCGGCGGACCGCAAGGCGAGCATCCCCTCGGCATGCTTGGCATCATCGAAAACGGCGCAGTCGTGCAAGATGAAAAGATCATTGCCGTCGGCACCACAGCCGAACTCAAAGCCGCCCATCCCGACGAACCCACCCTCGACGCGAATGGGAAAACTTTAATCCGATCCCCCTCCTCGATCCAATCGGCTGAGGAGCAGGCTGTCGCGGAGAAAGGAGGGGAGTAACGAATACACCCAGATAAGAAAGGTACCCGAATCCGTATATACCTCCCCTCGGCGGAAGCGCCGAGCCATCGCAACGCGGGTTACGACCCGGGCATTTATTTCCGGTGATATTGCAAATTTTGTTCCCCATAGCCAGCTATTTAAAAACGATTTCAGTGGGATCTGCCAATCCTTGCCCAGTTGACCAAGCTCATCCTGCAAGGTTTGTTTTGCATCGTCAGCCATGCGGGTTTTCATTGCTCCCGGATGAATAATTACCACATCCACGCCCCATGCGCTGAGTTCCATTCGGAGCCCATCTGAAAGCGCCCTGAGGGCATATTTTGATCCTGAATATGCTCCCAGGAACGGCATCACCATATAACAATTTGTGGAACCGATATTGACAATCCGGCCGCGCCTGCGCTGGCGCATCCCAACGGAAACCGCGCGCGACACCCGGAGTGGTCCGATGGCATTCACCTCCATGTGAAGCATGATATCGCTGATGGATTGGCTCTCAAGCGGCGCCGCCTTCATAACACCTGCAACGTTTATGAGCAGATCAATCCCCCCGGTTTTTTCAGACACTGTCTGGATGACATTTTTTATACTTGCATCTGAGGTGATGTCCATTGCAATCGTATGGACTTCGGGGGGGAGTTGGGAGAAGCCTGTTTCTGACACATCGGAAGCCCACACTTCCACGCCTTTGGCGTTCAACATTTTTGCAATAGCCTGTCCCAGACCGCCGCTTGCTCCCGTAACAAGCGCGGTCGAAGGGAAGCGAAGCTTTCCCTCCTCCATGAGCCATGCCCTGGTTCTGTGCATACCTTCGGCGAGTTTGATCTCCGGTTTGT
>DATKAU010000110.1:0-7041 GCA_035514655.1 Anaerolineales bacterium | reverse complement strand
TTTTCATCGGAGGCTGGGTGTTGACCATGATTATTTTCGCCGTGTATGTCTGGATTGGGGCTTTCACCGGACCCATGACGCGCTTCCTGTTGCCGGTGACTCTCGTGGCGATTGGGGCGACGCTGGTCGAGTCACTGCCCTTCAAGGACATCGATAACATCACAATAACCATCGCTTGTGCCCTCATCGGGCATCTGGTGTTTTGAAATCAAAACCGGTGTTCAGTCGGTTTTTTCATCCTCATCCTTTTTCAATATCATCACCTTGTAACTCTCGGCATACTTCATGTCTTTGTCTTTTCCCTCCTCCTCCGCCCATTCGGTCATCCACTTTCCCACCTCATCAACCGGCACCTGACTCACGTGTTGTTGCAGCGCTTTGATTTTGACGTCAAGTGTTTCTGTAATATCCACCCATGTGTCGGACTTCTCTGTTCCATGGACGTACAACCGTTTGACCTCGTGCGGCTCATACCCAGCCGATAACAGATCGGTGAACATCAGTCGACTCCCCGCTGATGGGAAGACCGCTTCGCATGCCGCCCGCGCCGCGGCACGGTGATCGGGGTGGTTGACGTATTCATTATCGTAAAACCAGGCTTCGGGATTCCCGCAGGAAACCGTATCCGGCTTGAATTGGCGGATGATGCGGGTGAGCTCCTTCCGCAATTGAATTGTCGGCTCCAGTTCGCCGTCCGGGTAGCGAAGAAAGACCGTCTCCTTGACTCCCAAAACTTCATTCGCGGCGAGTTGTTCCTTCTCACGCAGTTCGGCGAGTTCCTTCTTATAGTTGCCGTCTTTCGATGGATCGTTCGACCCCGAATCGCCGCTTGTGATGACGACCGAGATGATCTCACAACCTGCGCGCGCCCATTTGGCGAGCGTGCCGCCGATGGAAAATTCCTGATCGTCCGGGTGCGCATGGATGCTCATGGCAATTTTGGGAATATGTTCTTCAGTCATTAGTATCTCTCCTTTATGAATCATCCGCGCTGAGCGGAGTGCGAAGCACGAAGTCGAAGTGTCTTGCATCCAACCACAAGCATCTTATTTTGAATCTTGAATATTTTGAAAAAGACCTTCACAAAAGGGAGCAGGATATTCACAAGCAGTTGCGACTTGAACAATTTCTTCAAATAAAACCCGTACGGAAATGACAATTCGTGGAATTTATGAAGGTCGATTACTTCCAGCCCCGCCGCTTCGAAGAGCTGCTTCATCTCAGTTGTTGAAAAAATCTGCTTGTGCCCAAACAGGTGGGACGAGTACATCGCGTTGAGAAAGGTGGGAAATCTCCCGCCCGTCAGTCGGTAGGTGAACACTCCGAATTGATGATAGAAGCCGTCGCGGCAGGGCGTGTCGATCAAGAGCAAACCTCCCGCCTTCAACACATTCACCGCGGACTGCAGAGTCTGGAATGGAAAATTGACGTGCTCGATCACATCCCACAACGTGACCGCGTCGAAATGGTCGATGTATTCCTTTTGCCAGAAATCGTCTTCGATCGGGCGTTTGTGAATTTCCAGCTCATGTTTTGTTTTGGCATACTGTGCGCGGCTGTCGCTGAGTTCGATACCAGTGACTTCTGCTCCCTGCTCTTTCAGCAGGGAAAGGAAGAGCCCGCCTCCACAACCGATCTCCAATACTCTGGCATTCGAGAGGGGAAGATGTTTTTTCAGGATATTCACCTGATTGGAAAATTTCTGTGCGTTCGCTTGTAACTGTGTCTCAATGTAGGCTGATTCTTCGTCCGTGAGACGGGATTCGTCGAGTTCGGGAGAAATATTTTCCACGGGATCGAGATAATCTATGAAGTGAAACCCCTCCTTCGAGACCAATACGTTTGCATTCCTCAGTTTATATGTCAGCCGGGCGTTATGGGAGGGGTGCAGTTTCAGAGAGTCGATATTTTCCACGATGGTGGCCTGCCTAAAACAATGCATCAAATTCTGAAAGGACCGCAACAAGGTTCGATGCCTCCTCCATACCGTCGAATTCCCGAACAGCCTGCGCTGCCACCTGACTGCTGGATGGAAACTTCCCGTTTTCTGCTGTAATTTTCACATTGGGGATGAAGATAAACTGAAGCCATTGCGGGAACGTCATGGTGTCCAATGCAAAGGCGGCTCTGAAGTCATATTGGTCAGGCTGCAGCGGAACGCTTTGCCATAAGCCAATTTTCCGCATCTCGGCTTCGAGGAGATCGAGTTTTTCCAGGACTTTTCGTGGATCCGGCATATCCATCCTCTCAGGAGTGAACCGGTCTTCTCAACGCGTAGACCGTGATTCCCGTTCCTTCAACCAGATTCCGCTCCACGCATTCGAAGCCGAAATGCTCGTACACCGGCACGTTCGACCCGGTCACTGTATCTGTATAGGCGACCACCTTTTGCTCATCTGCCATCTGTAAAAATGGACGAATGAGTTTCGAAGACAGCCCCTTGCCGCGGGCAGCCTCGATGACGCCCAGGTTGTCGAGATAAAAATGCGATTCCAGCGCGTGTTTTTTGTGATTGGCTTCGATTTGATTAAGTATTGCCCGGGCGCGCCGCACGCCGATCACGTACGATGAAAACAGCACCGGAAGGAATGCTGTCAAATCCCCAAGGCTTGCCGATGACGATGATTTGTTGGGGAAACTCCACACTGCCACGCCCGCCAGCGGGTAACCGGTTCCGAACGCGCTGCCTGCGCGGATGTTGAGCCTGCCCATCGCGCGGAAAAATTTGCCGACGGTATGCACGCGGGTTTTCGCGTTGGGCAGGATGAATGACACCAGCGGATCCTCCGAGAACGACTGGGCCAGCACCTGCGCCATCGGCTCGAGATCTGGGAGGGTGAGTTGTCTGTAGTCGTCCGGCATGGGCTGGATTGTACCTGAAAGCAAAACAACCAAGGCCGCCTCCTGGATGTCGGACTGGATCTGCCTTGGGGAAAATTCCACGGAGGTGTGCCGGCGGATCCACCAAACAATTCCGTTGAAGGATCGGGGCTTTAGGGGAGGGTCAGCCGCAATACACGATTTGATTTCCCCACTCGGCGGTAAATTTTCCCTCATATGTTTCGCCTCGCACCGATGTGAGCTTGAATCTGCCTTCGAGCGGCGTTCCCTCCTGCACGCGTTCAAACCAGACTATGCCCGTCAACTCATCCAGCGGATCAAGTTCCGGCAGAATGTAGGCGATGCCCACCTGTCTTGTTTCATCAGGAAATGAAAAGGTTGTTGGGAATTTAATATCCGGGGATCTCCATTTAGAAATGTAAACAACCGTCGTCGGATCATACTGAATCGTTAGCGTAAACGCCGCGCCGTCCCATGGCGCACAGTCTCGGTTCACTGTGGCAGGGAAGGTTTTAAAAGACTGTTCTTGTCTCAGTGTGGAGAAATACCAAATGCCGCCCAATGCGATAAAAGCAAGCACGATTAACAGGCGCAGCAGGGTTCGGGATTTCATCCTGTGAGATGGACGATGATATGGATTGGGATGTTCCCCTCTGTTCACTGGAACTGCGTCAGATAAAAAATCGTGGGTTACACCACGCTCTTTGCCACCTGTTCGCCGTAGCCAAGCAGTGCCTTCACCATACCCTGCGTGCGCCCCTCGGCGTACACGCGCAACACGGGCTCCGTGCCTGACGGGCGGATCAACAGCCACGAGTCGTCTGCCATGATGTATTTGACCCCGTCGCGCTGGCTGATCTCGTTGACTTTTTCGCCGCCGATTTCAGCCGGAGCCTGCTTCGTGAGGAATTCCGTCATTTCCTTTTTGGCGACGGGACGGCTGAGACGCAGGTCGGTACGCTCGTAAAACGCGGGACCGACATCCGCAAGCAGATCTTCCACCATGCCCTGCAACGTTTTGCCCGATTGCGCGATCAGCTCCACGAGTAATAGCCCCATGATGGGACCGTCTCCTTCGGGGATATGCCCCTTGAAGGAGATGCCGCCGGATTCTTCGCCGCCGATCAATACATCCTCCTGCATCATGAAATCCGCGATGTGGTTGAAGCCAACAGGGGTTTCATACAACTTCAAATCGTAGCGATTGGCGAGGCGGTCGATCATGCGCGTGGTCGAGACCGTTCGCACGACCGCGCCTGACCAGCCGCGTTTTTCAACGAGGTATTTCAGCGACAGCGCCATGATCTTGTGCGGGTCCACAAATGTGCCGCGTTCGTCCATGGCGCCGATGCGGTCTGCATCGCCGTCGGTGACAACGCCGAAGTTGCCGATCCCCGAACTGACAGCGGATGCCAGCGCGCCGAGGTACTTGGCGATCGGTTCCGGGTGGACGCCGCCAAACCCGGGGTTCATCTCGCCGCGAATCTCAGAAATCTCACAGCCCGTTCCCTGCAAAAAGGATTTGATCACGCCGCGCCCCGAGCCGTACATGGCGTCCACCACGAAGCGCTGGGGGTTGTCGGCGATGATGTCGGTGTTAATCAGCGTCCGCACGTGATCGAAATACGCCGGGAGCGGATTGAACTTTTGGATCAACCCCGCCTCGCGCGCCTTTTTGAAATCCATCAGGTTAGGTCCGCGCGCCTGCTCCTCGTTGTCGTTGATGTACACCTCAACGCGGCGGCACTGCTCCGGCAGGGCAGACCCGCCGAACGCGCCTTTGAGTTTGACGCCGTTGTAACGCGGCGCGTTGTGCGAGGCGGTAATCATCACACCGGCGATGGCGCGGTTATGCTTGACTGCGTACGAGATGGCGGGCGTGGGAGAATCAGATTGGGCAAGCAGGACCGTGAATCCGTTGGCGGCGAGCACGCGCGCCACCTCACCGGCGAACCGATCCGAGAGGAACCGCGTATCGAAACCGACCACGATCTTCTTCGGGTCGGGCGCATGACTGCCGTTGCCTGATTTGTCCCAGTGCTCCGAATCCACGGCGTCGGCGATTGCCTGCGCCACGATGCGCAGATTGTCGAAGGTGAATGAGTCCGAGATGACGGCTCTCCAGCCGTCGGTTCCAAAGTGAATGGGCATGTTTTCCTTTGCGTGTCATTCTCCCGAAAGACATCGGTATGATGTGAGCGAAGCGAAGAATCTCCTTCTTCGGGTTGGAGACCCTTCCCTGGCGACCGTTGTGACACAGGTGAAATTATGGTGATGAAGTTGTTGCCGAGGTTGGCGAGGGCTGCCAGTCTGCCACGGGTGTGGCGGTCACCAGCACAGCCTGGATCATCCAGCCCTCCACGCGCACGTCGTTTACGACCGTGAAGACGTGCACCCAGATCACGCCGTTCACATCCTGCAGATCATTGGGGACGATGGTCACGGTTGCTCCGTTGGGGAGCGTGGCGAGCACCTTCCCACCGGGCCGTTCGCGAATGAACGCGCCGCCTCCCGCCGAGGCGCGGATCTGGCCGATGATCGGCGTCGGCTCCGCTGTGATGGTGGAGGTGGACGTTTCCGCCGGCGGCAGAGTGACCTGGATAGTCGGGCGCGGAGTCTGTGATGGAGTTTGTGTAGGGACTCCGATGAACGCGGTCGTTGAGTCGGGTCTGGGCGAAGTGGTGATTGTGGGAACCAGCGCGAGGGTGGACGTCGGCTGGGAGAGGGGGGCAGGTTCGGGCGTGGCAAGACCCGCCTGAATCCTGATCCATTGCGCCACACCGGTTAATGAAATCAGTGCCCCGAGCACCGCGATCAGGATTAATCCTGTGAGCGATGTTCCGCCAATATCGGTTGGATAAAACCGCAGGAAGAACAACGTGAGTATGCCGAGCAATGTAGCCCATGCGAAGTGAGCAAGGAAGACGAGCAAGCCCTGGGGCCAGATCTCGCCGACGCCCGCGCCGCTGCCCAGTCCGAAACCTGCCGCACACAGCGGCAGAAATAATTCATATGTCACCAGCGCGCTGGGCAGGTAGGGTCTATCCTCCGAACGGACGAATGAGATTGTCAACACGATCGCGCCGACGGTCAGCGCGACAAAATCTGGCCACCACAGGCGGCTGTGTATGAAGGCTTCATTGAAGTTGAGCGCTCCAAACACGCGCGAGGCGAACCCGGCAAGCACGCCGCTGATGAAAATGAGGCAGGATGCCACCAGCAGGGCGGCGACCATCTGCCAAAAAAATCGCCCGGACCCTGCAATGGTGGCGAGCAGAAGCCCGAGCCAGGGTGTGATTAGCGGCGCGACGAGAATGCCGAAGATCAAGAGCGCCTGCGAGTTGACGAAATATCCCGCGCCGAGGATGACTCCGGCAATTAACGAGAAGATGAAAAACTCATATGATGGATAGGCGCGGCGCGTGAGATACGCAAAGAGCGCGGAACGACCCTCCTCATCGGTGGGGAAGTAGGCGCGCCGCTGCGCGCGCCGTCTGCGCGCCCGCGCGGAGATGAAATCCTGCTCGGGAGCGGGTTGTGAAACAGGTTCGTTGAGATCCATGCGCTTCCATTATACAGGGATAGAAGGGATGACGGAGGGAGGCGGGCTTTTTCAGGATGAAGATCACGTTTCCTCTTCAGGGCAGGCTTGATCCCGTTATTGACAGCGTTATCTCATCGTGTATAATTTCCGCCGCACGCACGGCTCCGTAGCTCAATGGTAGAGCGGCTTGACTCTTAATCAACGGCTTCGCGGGTCTGGGTCCGTAGCTCAATGGCAGAGCAAGCGCCTCTTAAGCGTTAGGTTCTCGGTTCGACCCCGAGCGGACTCACCAAAACTAGGGTCTAACACCTAAAAATGACCATATTTAGGTCATGGGCGTTAGGCTCTAGGGTTTTAAATGCAAAAGTGTGATTTTAAAATCGTAGCTGTTTTTGAACTGGTACACCTTTAGTACACCTTATGGAAAAGAGACCATGAAGAAGTGCGCCACTTGTGGTGAATGGAAAGAAGAAACAGATTTCAATTGGCGATATAAAGCTCTGGGAATTCGCCACGTCACTTGTCGAGAGTGCCACAAAGGATTCAGGGATAATTGGTATCAAAATAATAAAGAACACCACCTTGAAGGTGTTAGAACTCGGAAACTTCAGGTAAGGGAGGAGGCGAGGGAATATGTATGGAACTACCTTTTATCT
>DATKAU010000109.1:0-6754 GCA_035514655.1 Anaerolineales bacterium | reverse complement strand
GCTCGCGTTCCTTCGAGCGCGTCGCCAAACTCGACGATGAGGATCGGGTCTATGCCGAGGAGGCGATTCAACATTATCTTCCCCGCCCGTTGTATTTTTTGTCAACAGTGATCAACCGTATCGACGGGTTGAATCTCACCCTGGAACGCCGGCGCGCGTTGAACGCGTTGATCCTGGTTGCGTGCGATGCAGGCAACACCCTGTGGGATCATCCGCCGGTGCGCCCGCGGCCCAAGCAACTCAACATCCCGAACCAGTTCCGTGAACACAACTTATGGATTCAGCTCGAGCGTGGATTAAGCCTGTGGACGGAAACAGGCGCGGGCGTTGTCGTTGAAGCGTGGCCCCGTAAACTCCCGGACGAGGGCGGGGTCTGCATCTACGAAGGTCGCCTGAAGGATCTTGCACACGAGGTCAAAAAGGAAATCCCGATTGCCGCGGTGATTGGCGCAGTCCCGCGTCCGAACCAGGCTTTTTGGACGCTTTCCGCATTGTGGGCGGGCTGGTTGTGGGGACGCGAAGCCGTGGAACCATATAAGCTCGCGCTCCGTCGCAGACGGTATGACTGGGCCTGGAACGCTACCGCCCTGCACGCCGCGTTCGCGCATCTTTTTGAAGTACTGCCGCTTGGCACACCGTTCTTTGGATTGATGCCTGAACCTGAGCCGTTTTTCCTCACCTCGGCACTGACTGCTGCAGGTGTGGCAGGATTCGATTTGAAAAGCGTTGCCCTGCGTACCGAACACGATCCGATTCAAATCCTGTGGAATCGGGGAGAGCACCTGAAGCGCGAAGCAAATGAGGCGGATGTGAATGCGGTGAGGCAGGCCATCCGTTCCCACTTGATGGAACGCGGCGAGCCTGCCAGTTATCTGCACGTACATGCGGCAGGGTTGATCGACCTTGTAGAGTCACACGCCCTCAAAAGCAAATCACAGGAGTTCGATGAGGCGTTGCGAAAGACCAACTCGTTGATCGAATTGGCGTTGTCAGGCGATGATACCTTCATCCACTACTCAACCGGCGAAAGCGTGGATACGGGAGTATGGGGTGCGGACTTAAGTCCTCATTCCGAATCACTTTCTGATCGCGTGGAGGTTGCCATCGTCACCTTCCTGCAAAAGAGCCCCGCGAGTATCTACCTCGAAATCGAGGACGATCTCTACCCGCGCTTCCCCGGTTTGCTCACGCCGTCCAAGGCGATGATTTATGCAGTGCTCGACTCCTACGCCGAACGCGAAAGTGCGTCGCTGAAACTGCGCGTGGAGGACGTTGCCTCTGCGCGGCGGAACGAACGCGACACGATCATCCCGATGCTCGAACTTGTAGGCAAACGCCTCGGTTATTCAACCAGCCTGCTGGAAAAAAATCACGTGTGGGAGGAGAACAACTCCATCGAGTTTGTGTTTTATGTGCTTGCCTCTGCGCTCGTAGGGCACGCGATCGCTGAAACGCCGTATTCGCCCGAGCAGACCTTTCTTGTGATCCCGGGCGGGCGCGCATCGCTGATCGCGTACAAAGCGGGACGCGATCCCGCGCTTGCAGCGCGGTTGAAAAATTACCGGCTGGTGAAATATCGCCTGCTGCGCGCCATGCTTGAAGTCCCGGTGTTGACGCGCGGGACCTTCGAGGAGCAGATCGCAAACGACCCGCTTGAAAAATCCAAATCACAGATGATCATGTTTTGATATGTTCAAAAAAATAACCACCCTATTCCTCACCGTTGCATTGACCTCGTGCGTCACCATGGCACAGGAGGAGACGCCGACGGACGCGCCGCCTCTCTTCGTGACATCGACCCTGCCTCCCACCAAACAGGGTTTGACTCTGCCCACGCCGGTCCCGCCCACCCTCACCCTGACGCCCGATCCGTTGACTCCCGCATCCACTTCTGAATCGTGTATGGATGGCGCGCTCTTCGTCGAGGATATCACAATACCCGATAATACAAATCTTTCGCAGGGTGAAACATTCACAAAGACGTGGAAACTGCAAAATGCAGGTACCTGTGACTGGAGCGGCTATACCATGGCATTTTCATCCGGCGATCGAATGGACGCACCGGATTCTGTCCCCGTGCCCGAAACCCCTGCCGATTCAACTGTCGAAATCTCCGTCGATCTCACGGCTCCATCCAGCGACGGCTCATTTAAAGGTAACTTCGAACTGCGCAACGCAACCGGAGCCGTTGTGCCGATCGGGATTGAAAACACCTTCTGGGTAAAGATTGTCGTCGGCGAAACGGTGGCACAGTTCGGTACCACCAATTGCAATTACACGACCAATCCTGATTATGTGACCCAGTTAATCGAATTGATCAACAACGCCCGAGCGGATGTAGGCAGGGCTGCGTTGACTGTCAACCCGATCCTTACGACCGCCGCGCAGGGTCACAGCCTCGACATGGCATGCAACGACTTTCTGGAACACTCCGGCTCAGACGGCACATGGATCGGCGATCGCCTCCTGCGTGCGGGCTACAACTCAACGTATTATCTCGAAGTCATTGCCATCGGCCTCCCGCAGGATGCGATGAATCAATGGAAGATCGATCCGCTCCACTGGGATACGATCATCAACTCGCGCGTGACCGAGATCGGCGCGGGCTACGTCTTCGTGCGGACGAGCAGTTACGGCGGTTATTGGACCGTGAACATGGGCAGGCCGTGAATCAGGTTGAAAACCCTAGCCTTTCTTTTCCTCCAAATACACCCTGGGAATATATAGTGCATCGATTTTCTTATTGCCGTTGAAGCTCCAATCCAACGGACTGAATAATGGGCTGAAACCGATCCCCTTGTTGGGTATGTCACCAAACCCGTTCTTTTTATAGACGCAAAAACAACGATGCACGAGGCCTTCTGAGAGCAACTCGTCCACTGGCCGTGACCAGTCCTTTTTGCGAAAGCCCACCAGCCGCCCCATCTCATGCACTCGTTTCACTTTCTCTCCAGGCAGCTTCGTTTCTATCTTTTCAAACCTTTCGATCTGAACCAGGTTACCCCCCAGTGCGATCGTACCCCAACGGATGCCCTGGGCTCTCGTCCAGTGGGCTGACGCATCATCGTACATGAATATTTTCCCGCGGTGACTGCAAAGCCAATTCATTTTCTTTATTTGCGTGATTGTCTTCCCGTCAAATTCTTCGTCAACCTGCATCTCGAGTAGATTATCAATGTCGTCCCGCAGAATGTCGACATGATTGGTTATGGCGCCGAACCCGGTCAATTTGTTATATAAGCCCACGGCCTGAAAGTGAGCCTTGTTCTTTGGCGCTTCCTCCGCCGAGGTATCACCGTTGATGTCGAAACCGAGTTCAACCATCACCGGGTCCCCCCATATCCTCACCCGATAGTACTTGACGGGATCCTTCGCCTCGAGCCGCTTGATCCATTTCAGGTACTTGTCCCTCGGTTTGATGCCGTGCCTCGGTTTCGCCCGGCTGATCATTATATTCTTCGGTTGTTCTTCGGCAATTTTGGCAACCGTGGCTTTCAACTCGGTGACTGACTTGGACACAAAAGGCTTTGCCGCCAGGGTGGATACTTCAAAGGTAATCTGTGAGCCCTCTCGAAGCAAAAGTGCGCGGCGATCCCGAACATCCAATTTGGCGGGTGCGCGTGGTTTTCCAATAACCGATTTCAACTGAGCGGCGGGATCGAATTTCTCAAGATTGGTCATGGAACAACTCTTACCCTTCACGATGAGGATGCCGAAGCGGCGAAAAGTATCTGCCAGTTGGGTGGCATATGTCTCGTCCTCGCCGGCTTTTTCGTGAATCCATCGGATAACTACTTCGGGAACCGACTTGACACCAAGATGATCGCTCAGCAATTTTTCTAGATCCACACTCGGTTTTCCGTCAGTCTTGCCGGCACTGACGATCCTTCGGATTTCATTCTTGTCCAAACCCGATAAGTTCGCCAGCTTCCTGATTACCTCGCCCAACAGGGCGTTGGGTTGTTTGATCAGCCGGTTGAACTCTTTCAGAATATCCTGTACACTAAAAACCTTAATCTTGTCCTTGCCCTTTCCCTTCCCGCTTTTCCCCGGTTTGAATGCAAGATTTTGTTTAATCTTGACTTTTGGAGGGGCGGGAGTTTCAAGCTTAAACGCCGGTGTGATTTCCCTTTTTACCCACAACGTTCCGCCGTTGAATGCCTTTGTGAATTCCCCGAGGGAATATTCCTCCCAGCAATTCATGAACGGATTGTAGAGTTCCACCCAACCGCCTCCGCCGCCAAACTGGTTTCCATTAGGGTCGATGGAGTTCACCACCACCCAATGCTCCACACCGCCGTCAAGTTTATTCTTGAGCCTGCCCGTTCTGCCGCTAATCACAACGCCGGCGATCAGGAAATATTTTTTCAAAGGTTTCGCATCCCTGGCAGGCGCGAACAATAGCGGTTCGGGGGTGCCGCCAGGCCTCTCCAGGGACATATCCTCCCTCCGATAGCCATACGCCCGCAGGATCGACATTAAATCCAACAGATCCGTCCCTTCATCCGTGTCGCCGCCCACAGTCGCGGCATGTAAATTCGGTTGGATTTTCTTCCAATAGTGCAGGAGGGTGTCGATCGAAAACGATCGTTTGCCATCCTTATTATTGAAACCATACGCATCAAGCATATTGGTCAGTTCCCACAACCCGGCTGGCTGGGTCTTCTGTCTCGCCTTCCAATTTTCAAGCGACGCGCTCATGGATGAGCCAATGATGAAGGCAGTGGAGAATTGGCCGCATAAATTATTCTTTGGCTCGACGCCGCCTCCTTCAATAAACACGTACTGCTCGGCATCGATGGTGGTGGAAGTGGGATTAATTGCAGCGACTCCTAATACAGGCGGGGTAAAGGGCTTTTCATTCATGGATTTTTTCCGCTTCACCCACCACCCGGACTGCGGATTCGATCCCACAGAAGCATTAAACTCCCCGAAGGAATATGCCTGCCGTCGGTTTGGGAACGGATTATATAACTCCACCCGGTGACCGTTCCGCATGGTCCGGGTGACCACCACCCAGTGGTTGCGGTCTCCAGGGTTGAAGGTCCGGATCAACTCCCCTGTATTCGTGTCGATGCGAACGAGTGTAATAAAATCGTGGGTCTTTAATTTCTTCCGAAAATCATCCGAGGCGCGGTGGGGAGCATCCGGCGCGGCTAACGGAATTCTGTTAATGACCGGGGGAATCGTTTGTGTCACCTCGATATACGGCTCGACTTTTTTTTGATCGCCCGTCCCGGGAAAGTAGATATCCAGAATTTCCTTCACGTGACGCGGACGGGTGGTTGAATTCTTCCCCATGCCAAGGAGACTCTTGAAGGAACTGCCCGGTTTCGCTTTCCAATCAGTCAGCACTATGTCAATATCCTTTTTCGCAACATAGGCGACGGAGAGTTCTCCGCACATGTTGGTCTGAATCCTGGACTTAAATTTTTTCTCCTCTTCGTCGATTTCCAGGGTCATATATTGTTGGGGATCCGTTGAGTTGGGTGTGGCGTGCGGTATATCGACTTCAGTGTCGGGATATTCTGACGCAAAATCATCCATATGGGCGTTCAAAATCCAGCCGGTGACACGAGTGGTAACCCAATCCCGTGTGCGTTTGATTGGATCAATGAGTTCGAAGGCGATGCTTTCGAAGGAGACAGCCGACCATGTTGTAGAGACCTCCTGCTTCACAACGTCCACCACCTTGTACTTGTTCACCGGGCGCGCCGCCTCTTCATCACTGGAGAGCAGCGACTTTGATCTGCCAGTCCCAACCCGTTTTTCCACTACTGCACGGAGAACCTGCGTATTTCTCAAACACCATTTTTTCGTCCCCGTCATTTTTGCATTTTTGGGCACCTGGACCGAAGGCGCATCGGGAGGCAGGGCGACAGGTTTTAGGATGGGCGGTTTCGGCACAAAAGGTAGGTTCTTGTTGCCCGCCATCCCCTTGATACCAAGGAGGAATTTTTTTCCCTTCCCATCCATCACTGCCAGTTTTTGTTTATTTTTCGGCATGAAGACATCCCTCTACGTGAAAATGGCAACTCACAAACGCGGAATCAAAATATCACCTGGATGGATAAACACGAAGCCCTGGGAAAGGATGCTCGACTATCTGCCCCAGCGCGGCTGCCAATCTGAAATGGAGGTATTCGTGAGCCGTGTCAGTCCCGTCCCATCGGGGTGGATGATGTAAATTTCGTTGTTGCCGTCACGGAATGACGTAAACGCGATCCAGTTGCCATCAGGTGACCATGAGGGACCGAGATTGTCTCCGCCGTTTGTGAGCCGCACCAACCCTGTGCCATCAATGTTGATGATAAAAATGTTGCGATCTCCAAACGGTCCTCGATAGAAGGCAAGCCGCGTGCCATCGGGTGACCACGTGCTGCGCCCGCCCATATTGTTCAGGTCAGTTACCTGGCTCACATTCGAGCCATTCGCGTTCATGACATATAGTTGCCGCTCACCGTTTCGAGAGGAAGCAAACGCGATCATCGAGCCGTCTGGCGACCATGTCGGGTCGATGTCGTCGCGGAACGTGAGCGGACGTGGGTTTTCGCCGTCGGGAGTCATCACCCAGAGTCCGTTCCCGTGGTTGGTAAAGAGGATCAACTCTCCGTTGGGGGAAAGCTCCGGAGCGTAGAGACTGCCCAGGTCACGCGTGAGGCGCTGCAGTCCATCCCCGTTGATCCCGAGGGAATAAATTTCAAATCCGCCGCTTCGTTTGGAGGAAAAATAAACCGTCTGCCCATCCGGCGAA
>DATKAU010000108.1:0-7722 GCA_035514655.1 Anaerolineales bacterium | reverse complement strand
GTTACGGATGTATAGGTTACGGATGAAGCACGCCCAGAGTCTTCCTCCATCCCCTCCCCTCGTCCAGGCGCAGCCTGCCATCAGGGCAATGCAGTAAGCACCCATCTCGTGTCCGTGTCCGATTTTGCCAATACAAGCAGGAGGCAGGGCGTATCAGTTTCCAGTGATTGCAACTCATCAAATCTCACTTCCTGGACCGAATACACATAATACGCCACCGGATCATTATTGCTCATGGTAAGTTCAATCGGATCGTTGGCATTTAGTGTCCGGATGACGGCTTCCATTTGCCGGCTCCAGGGAATCGCAATCCAGCGGCAAATCTCCGTCCCTTCCAGCCACTCGGGACCACTGGGATTCCATTGTCCGTCCTTCAGCGTTCCACGCGCAAGGTTAAAATTCAACCCTCCGGGCAGGCTCATCATGGTGGGATATGGAAGAGATGGTTCGGGGACAGGCTCCTGCGGCTGGATGCGCTGGTAAATGACAATCAGGACGATCGCCGCGATCGTCACCATCAAAGCGCCTAAAACGGCAAACCCCATGTAAATGAGCCGCCGGTAGGGTCTTAGCGCATTCTCGATGCCCGCCAGCCGCTCCTCCAATGGATTTTGAGGCGTGGCTTGAACCTCCACCAGAACTTCTTCGCCGCCTTGCAAGGCAATCGATCGCACATCTTCGGCCGCTTCCGTCTGGGCACCCTCGGCGCGGGGCTGAAAGGCCTGCTTTTTAAGTTGTTCAATATCGACCGCGGCTTCTGATTCCCGCGGGGTATCATCGACTACCGCCTCCGGTTCGGGCGACTCTTCCTCAGACGTCTTGAGAGCCTCGATCAATTCATCTATCTCATCGCCATAACCTTCAGGCAATATTGGTTTTTCACTCTTATCCAGCGTCTCGACAAACCCGGCTTCCGGAGACACGTCAGATTCCGTTTTTCCGGGCGTAACAGCCTCGGCACTTTTCTCCTTTTGCAATCCCCTTGCGATCTGACGCCACCATGAGTTTGACTTTTGTTCGTCTTTTTTTTGTTCCTCTTCCAAAAGAGACCGGCGGACATCGTCAAGGGGGTCGTCGGACGACGAATCCTCCCCATCGGCAGATGCCGGAGTCTCACCCTGCGAATCCGCCTGATTGGCTTTGTTTTCCTCAGCAGAGGCGGACTCGGCGTCCACATCGCCTTCGGAAAAATTCCGGGCGGAATCCGCGCCTTCAGAAGACTCCGCCTCATTCTCGACCGGGGTTGAATCTGTCAACCCGGTATTGCTCTGCGCCGATTCATCCGGCAGAATGGTGTTATTTGTTTTTGATTTTCGTTTTTTCCTGGTCATAATACATCTCGCTTACGGAAGGTTGGTTGGCAATGCCGGCAGTTCAAACCGGAACATGACTACAACTTCGCCCTGTTCCGGCAATAAAAGGGTTTCACTACGATACAACCCCGGCAGGCTGACAGTAACGATGATTCCCGGCGTAAACGCCGACATATCGAAGATCGCAATCCCGTTCTGGGTGCGTTGAGTCAACTGGGTATTATCGGACGTGGTCACCAGCACGGTCATTGCATCGATCCATTCATCCACATCAGGGGAGCCATTCCCATTCCGATCGATGTAAACCTGCACCATGATGCTGGCTCTCGACGCAAATTCCGTCGGTGTAGGGATGGGCGTCCGGGTCGGGACGTAGGTGGGAACAGCATTTGCAAACCCGTGCTCGGCGGGTTGGTATAGATAAAGGTCGAAGGTATTCAGATTATTGATAAACCCGTCGACATATCCCACCCCACCCCTGCAATTGAACTCCGGCAACAGGTTCTCCCACGTGACCGACAGGTACGCCCTTCGGGTGGCGTTGACAGCCTCCTGAAAGCAATTCAATCCGCTGTGATACGAGACAAATGTAAACCGCCACATATCCTCATAACTGACCGGCTCATAGGTCACGCCGCTCGCACGCGCAGTGGCAACCGCCGCGGTGGCGGTCGCCGCGTCCGCATCGGGATCGGCAAAATTACGGTCTGCCAAGTCCAATAGGACCACCACCTGCTGGCAATTTGCCTTGAGCAACCTGGCGATGAGCGAAATACTTTCCTTGGCTTTATCCAGATTCAAACCGTACGGACACGTGGAACATGTGGCATCGGCAAGACTGGTAGCGGCGCCGCGAATCAGCGCCTGTTGCGGTGGAGGCAGACTGGGATACGGGGTATTGCAATCCGATAGTACGGTGGAACAGACCTGCTGATAAAATGCGGCATCCCTGCGCAGTAACACATCCACTCCCAGTTGATTGATTTGACCCAGGCCAAATTCATCGAGAAAGAACCGCGAATTGCCAGGCCAAAACTGGGATTCAATCTCAATCAGCGTCTTCAATATTTTGGGCGGAATTCCATGCTCCCGGCTTGCCAGCCAGATGTATTCATCGTATTGATTCTGCCACTCGATCATTTTCGACGAAGCGCTCTCCAACCCACAGGTGGTAGGCCAATCGAGGCTGAGGTTTAAACCACCGGTAGGGCAGGAACTCGCATCGACAATTCCATTCAGGATCAAGCGCGTGGCAAGTGTATGGAGGGTCTTTTGGGTGTTGAGCTCGTAAGGGAACTGGACGAAGGAATCCCAGGTCGCCCCGGTTTGATCCTGCACCCCCCATGCCACGGAGCATGAATCAGTGAATGTGGTAAATTGGCTGACCAGGTTGATCGTAACCAGGTAACCAGTTCCATCCTGCGCGACGTTTACCGTGGCGATGACTTCGTCACTCGAAGCGCCAGATTCCGCGTAGGCACGGAAGACAAATCGCGCGCTGGATTCCAAAGTCATCACACAGGGAGATCGCGGGCAGACGAATTCACGCGAATTGACCAATCCGCGAATGGTGAGCGGTTGAGGAACGGTTGAGAAGGCGGACAAAATAACATATGGGCTCGATACACGACCTGCGGGCGCCTGGATAAATCCATATATCCTGGTTGAAGATCCCTCAAGAGAGAGCGAGAGCGTTTGAGTGGGGATCAGGCTTGGCGTCGAGCTTGGAAGCGGGGTTGTCGATGGGGTCTGTGATGGAGGGGGTGATGTCCCGGCCTGCAGGAGGAACTGGATCGACTCAGAGTTGCCTGCAAAAGCTCGTGTCCCCATGAGACTGAGAAAAGCGACAAGTCCTATGCCAAGATATAACCGGTCGATGAAAGGAGAACTGTTTTTTTTTATTACAGCGCTCCTATTTGCCAGCAAGCTGACTGGTCACGCGCTTCCATGTCGCAGAAGGTACGGCCGGGGGAATTGCCTTGTGGAGTTCATCACTCAATTGATACGCCATGGCTTCCAGGTTGAGGCAGATTGGCAAATCTGGATTACTCAATATGAAAGGCTGTCCGAAGTTGAGGGCGCGGTTGACCTCTCCGGCCTCGAATGGCAGGATGAAATTGGGCGGGCGCTTCAGCACCTTTTCGAGCTGCGCCTGCTTGATTGCAGGGTTCGACGAGTTGTGGTTCAGCACGATCTTCACCTTTCCGGGATCGATGCCGAGACGATCGTAAATTTCCAAAGCGCTGAGCGAGGTGCGCAGTGATGCAATCTCCGGCGCCATGACCAGCAGGATTGAGGTTGACATATTCAGCATTTGAATCGTCATGTCTGAGAAATCATGCGATGTATCCACAATGATGAATTCATTGCGGGCTTTCAACTTGTCCATGAACAGGTGAAGGATCTCATTCAGGAAGGTATCCGCGGCAATTGGATACCTGGGCGAGGAGATGTAATGAATCCCGCTCTTGTGCAGGCACATCATTTCACTTACCACGATGTCGTCGAGGCTGTCCTGCTCCACACCGACGAGGTTTTCCCAGGTGGCGCCCGGCTTGGCATCCAGCATCAGGGAAACCTGCCCGGCGGTAAGGACTCCATCCACCAAAAGGGTCGGTTTTTCCCAGAGTTTATGGAATGCCAGCCCCAGGTTTACGACAATGCTGGAACAGCCCAGCCCGCCTCGCAAACTGTGCACGGCAATGACGGTCGTATTTGTTTTGCGGGTATCTCTCTTCAGATCCCGCACATATTGCGCCGCTTTACCGCGGCGGACGAGAATGCCCATGCGGGCAACCAGTTCCTCCGGCTGGAATGGTTTGACAAGGTAATCGTCCGCCCCCATTTCGAACGCCTTTAATTTCTCACTCAATTCGTCCTTCGCGGTTATCACGATTACGGGGACATGACTAAACTTCGGATCGCGTCGGATTCGCTCGAGGATTTGAAACCCGTCCATCTCAGGCAGTTTGAGGTCAACGATGAGCATCTCCGGCTCGAAGGAGGAGATCTTTGCCAGGCCTTCGTTCCCCGATCTGGCATACTCAAGGTTGTACTCGGCTTCCTTGAGTGTTTTGCGAATCAATTTGAAGTAAAATGGTTCGTCGTCTATAAGCAATACGCGCATAACGCCCTCTTCCCACAAGAATACCGGCTATTCACTGGCATTAATTTTTCTGCCGCGGAAAAGCTTGCCCGCCACCCCCTGTAAAGCCACACTTGCAGTCCTGAGTTCATCGACGAGATCCGCGGTTTCACGAGTATAACCCGCCTCACTGACCTTATCAAGCCTGTCTGCATATTCAGATAGTTGCAAAGCACCCAGGTTTGCCGAGACACCCTTCAGGTTATGCGCCGATCGTGATAATGATTCAAAATCCTTCAGGGCGAATGCTTCCTGCATGTCGTTCAAGCGGTTGGGAAGTTCCGCAATAAAATCGTGAAGCAGGGACCAGTATGTTTCGGGGGAGGATCCGACACGCTCGATCCCTCGTTGAATATTCAGAACGTCTCGAATGGATGTTTCATCGGCAGGTATTGCCCAGTCGGCCGCATCGACGCGCCGGAACGACGCACCTGTATATTTGAGAATATGCCGGATATGTTCCACTTCAAAAGGTTTTGCTATGTAATTGTCAATCCCCGACTCAAACAATAATTGACCTTCTTCAGGCTGGTAGCTGGCTGTCAGCGCGAC
The DNA here is from genome assembly GCA_035514655.1 of Anaerolineales bacterium. Taxonomy (GTDB): domain Bacteria; phylum Chloroflexota; class Anaerolineae; order Anaerolineales; family Villigracilaceae; genus Defluviilinea. The sequence continues at coordinate 2,712 of DATKAU010000108.1, read as the reverse complement.
GATGTATGTATGGTGGTTTCCGTCCTCCCATTCGCGAATATTCCTGCTCGCGCTCACGCCGTCCATCACGGGCATTTGCAAGTCCATGAACACGATGTCGAATCGACTGGCTTTGACAGCGTCGACCGCTTCCACGCCATTGCCTGCAAACGATACGTTGTGCCCCCATTGCATCAACAGAAACTTCATCATTTGCTGGTTCAGGATGTCGTCATCCACGACAAGAATTTTCAACTGAGGTGTTTTTTCTTCGTCCATATATATCCAACGGCACTGAAACGGGTGCCACAATCCGGGGAAGTCCCCGGTCCTTGCAAACCGATAGGCATGACGAGAGCCCATATCAAATGTTACCAGAATCCAGGGATTGCCGGTACTTGAACCGGAATAGCTTCCCATCACCTTCAAGCAGGGAACAGATATACGTTTCGACGAAATTGGATTAGTGAAAAATCAAACAGCCGGCTTTTAGACCGGCTGTTTGTGTAAATATATTAACCTGGCTTGTCGATCTCAAACGCGTTCTTTCATGCGTGGCTGGAGGAACAACACGAACACATACCCCAACGCAAACAGCACCTCGATCACAATCACAAGCCAGCCAAATGAACGGATAATGCCGCTGGCTGCCACGCCGAGAATCGTGACGAACAACGCCAGCACCGACCCAGCCAGCAGGGCGTACCCCATGTTCCTTTTTGCACGGTCTCGTCCGGGGCGTCTTTGGCGAACCACAACAATAGACCGAGCGTAGCCAGCGCCGCGCCGAGGAAGCGAGCCATGTGCAACTCAGCCACGCGGGTTTCCGCGCCGAATTGGTTCAGGGTGGCTTCCGGGGCAAACATAAGAGCCAGCCCCAGCGCGAGCACAACGACCGCGTTTACAATGAATAAAAGTTTCGACATGTTTCTCTCCTTTAGAATGATTGGTTTTAGCAAAATAACTTTACAATACCCTCCGCTCGAACGGAAGTAAAATTAACCCCGCACACCTTACACCAGCCTTACACCGGCATCACCCATCAGGTTGACGGAGCGCCCCAAGCTTCACACTTGGACTCCTGCTCTTTCTCGCCATCAACCTGGCGTCTGCGCATCTTGCCTCAGACTGCGGCTTGATCGCGGTTTTCGGACGCGACTCCTGCGCAGCTGTGCGCGAAACCTGCCCGCGCCGGCTGGCCGATGTGGTTTTACGAGCGGGGCGGGTTCGATTATCGAAGGACATTCCTAAGCGGGGTTCTCGTTCTCGATCTAATTATCGAGATTGTTTATGCCTGTACCATCGGCTGGTTCACGGCGCGGCGCGTGAAGTAAACTTCACCGCACACAAGGAGCCCCAGTGGAAGTCATTTTCGCCCTTTTTACATTCATCCTCAGCATCGGCGGCGTGCTCTGCGCGTTCATCGTGCCGATTGCCGTGTTTGTTGGTCTCGGCATTTTCCTTTACCGTCGAAGCAAGATGAGGGATGCTGTAAAACAATCCGCACAGAGTTGGCCCGGCACCATGGGTGTGGTGACCATGTCCACCATCCAAGTCCGCCATACAGGCCGGAGCCGCTCGGAAATACCGGTCGTTGGCTATCAATACCAGGTACATGGGCAGACGTATACGGGCGGAACGATCAAGGCAGGTGAAAAATACTTCAGCGTCCGTTTGTATGGCGAGGCGCAAAAGACGATTGAACGATATCCCGTCGGCGCACAGGTGATGGTGTATTACAACCCGGCGAATCCCAGCGAATCCGCGCTTGAACGGTAAGTCTGTGCTATAATGCCGCCATCATGAAGTATCTGTTCTCGCCCAATAATAACAATGATAATGACAATGACGATCGGTCGCATCGTTGGGCGAAGCCTTGATAGTTGACGGATAGAAAAAGTCAATCCAATCGCCCAACGCACACGCGGAGGGCGATTTATTTTATCTCTATGAAGTGTCATTGCGAGACCTGCGAGCCTGAAACGGCGAGGGCAGGTCGTGGCAATCTCAACAAACCAACTGAATTTTGTTGGTCCGGCGAGATTGCTTCGGTCGCTCCCCTTCGTTATCACTCAGGGTCGCTCCTCGCAATGACATAATCTACTGGAGGCGCGAATGTACAAGACTCATTCCTGTGGGGAACTGCGCGCAGGGCACGCGGGGCAGACCGTCACACTCGCGGGCTGGGTGCACAACGTCCGCACGTTTGGCGGGGTGATATTCCTCGTCTTGCGCGATCGCTACGGGATCACACAAATCGTGTCCAATCCGGATGCATTCCCTGACGCGCACAAACTGATCACAGAAGCCCGCGCGGAATGGGTGTTGCAGGTCACGGGCATGGTCAAGATGCGCCCTTCCGATCAATTCAATCCGAAGATGAGCACCGGCGAGATTGAAGTGGAAGCACAGAAGGTTGAAGTGCTGAACCAATCGAAAGCTACTCCCATCGTAGTCAGCCGCGACGAGGATGAGAATGAAGACATCCGTTTGAAATACCGCTATCTAGATCTGCGCCGCGAACGGATGAGCCGCAACATGGTCCTGCGGCATCGCGTGGTCAAGTTCATGCGCGACTACATGGACAAGCACGGATTCATCGAAATCGAAACGCCGATCCTGTTCAAAGCAACGCCTGAAGGCGCGCGCGATTATCTCGTGCCGTCGCGCATCCACCCGGGTCATTTCTACGCGCTGCCGCAATCGCCGCAACAACTCAAACAACTGCTAATG
>DATKAU010000107.1:0-4647 GCA_035514655.1 Anaerolineales bacterium | reverse complement strand
CCTGGGAATCCATCAAGCGGCTCCATGGCTCATCACCTTGCAAAACGACCTTGAAATTGGCAAAGCATTCAGAATGCATCTCGATAGATCGAGACAGTTGGGCGTGCGGTTACCCGAGGTTCGCCGGGTACTTCGCCGGTTTGCGCAGTCCATTCAGATGCCCACCGCCAGCCTCAAGATCAAGGGATTTGGCCGGCCCGAGGTCCGTGTAAATGGAAGGGCGATCAATCCTTCAGATTGGAAATCGCAGTCTGCCAGGGATCTGTATTTTTATTTCCTGCATCGACAGGAACCGATGACCAAGGATCAGATTGTCCTGGAACTGTGGCGTGATACGGACGAAAGCCATGCGTTGAAGACTCGCTTCAAACAGGATATCTACCGGCTCCGGCGCGCCGTGGGCAGGGATGCGATCGTCTTTGAAGACGAGACTTACCGGTTCAACCGGGATCTTGACTATGAGTATGACGTGGAGGCGTTCGAATCCTACATCTATCGCGCGCGCAATGTCAGGGACATCCTTGACCGGATCGGAAATTATCGAAAGGCGGTCGATCTGGTGCAGGGATCGTACCTCGCCGATGTAGACGCTGATTGGGTTTTGGATGAAAGGCAGAGACTGAAGGTGGCGCATATTTCCACATTGGAAAAACTGGCTCAACTGTATCTCGATACCAATCAGTTGCACGAATGTCTCGAAACGTGTGAACTGGCACTTCAACAGGATCGGTACAATGAGACTGTTTATCAGGTGGAGATGCGGGCTTATGCCGCGCAGGGAGACCGTGCCTCGGTCACCCGCAAATACAGGGAGTTAAAGTCAATCCTGGCGGATGAGTTGGGATTTCCCCCCTCAGAAGAGACGGAAATGCTCTATCGTGAATTAATCCAGTAGCGTCTTATAAAGGGGATTTGACCAGACAAATTTTGAAGCCTGCTTTGAAGCCTGGGGGGTTGTATCATGGGTACTATCATACAAAACAAGAGGTAACCCATGAAACTCGAACTCACCCTTTCGTCTGCACAATTCAGCCCTGCCGATGGCGGCGCGGGCGGACGTCGCTCCCCGGCCGATGGCGGCGCGGGCGGACGCTAATCAGTAAGACAACCGATATATTCAAAGAATTGGAGACTTCCATGGCAATGCTCACCTTCGATGCCTATACCACCCCAACCATGGGCTTTCGCCAGAACACAGCCCGCCGAACTGGCTTGCACCGTCTATTCGCCGCAGCGGTTGTAAGCGGTCAGTTCCGGGAAATGCTGCTGCGGAAACCTGAAGAAGCCCTTACAAAAGGCTACCTCGGGCAGGCTTTTACACTGACCGATCACGAGAGTTCCGTCATCATGTCCATTCGTGCCGAGAATCTGACCGACTTTGCCCAACAGGTCAATCAGGCGCTCAAGAGTGCATAACCCTTAATATAACAACACCTGGCGCAGATCCTGTGCCCATGCTGTTGGTCCGGGTGACGCGGCGGAATTGGGGGCGTAGTGGTTAAGGGAATTACTATGCCCCGCGTCCGCGTTGGACTGCGATGAAGTGGAGAATAAGTTGGTTTTACTCTCGCACGTCGATTCCGCTCTCGAAGCGGTTCAGGCGTTTGCCGATTTGGTCTTTCTCCTTGAATCGGACGGGACAATCCTGGATTGCAAGATTGACGAATCGGTAATTCCGAGCCAATCTGCCTCCAGCCTGGTACGAAAAAAAATACAGCAGGTTGTGCCGTCCGATCTTGCAGAGATGATCGAGAGGCATCTCATTGCACTGCGTCAACCCGCAAAAATCATTCCTTTCGAATTCTCCCTGCCTGCGCCTGATCATCAGCGGTGGTATGAGGCACAGGTCTCGTTTTTCCCCCCTTCCGGAGCCATCCTGCTCGCCCGGGATATAACGGCTCACAAACTCACCCAGGTGCGGATGCAACAACAACTCCGCCAGCTTTCCGCGCTGCGTTCGATCGATCTTGGCATCGCCTCTGGCCTGGACTTGAAGTTGCTCCTCTCCATGCTTCTCGATCAGGTCACAGCTTTGCTTCACATCGATGCTGCCTGCGTCCTGCTGTTGAATCATGAAACAAATTTCCTCCAATTTTCATCAGGCAAAGGTTTCAAGACCGGAGCGTTTCAGTCCGCCCGTTTGAAGGTAGGCGAGGGGTTTGCCGGGCGGGTTGCATTGGAGCGCCGCATGATCAATATTGCGAATCTCGCCGGCGCATCTCCTGATCCTCAGCGATCCGAGCTGATCACTGAGGAGCGGTTCGTCTCCTATTACGGGGTACCGCTGGTGGCGAAGGGCAGGACACTGGGTATCCTCGAGGTCTTTCATCGCTCTCCGCTGTATCCAGATGCAGATTGGTTGGAATTTCTCAATATCATTTCCGGTCAGGCTGCCATCGCAATCGATAGCGCCATGATGTCCCGCGAACTTCAGCGCTCGAATGTGGAACTTGGGCTGGCTTATGACGCCGCCATCGACGGCTGGGCGCGCACCCTCGATCTGCGCGATAAACAGCCCGAGGGGTACACCCGTCAGGTGGCCGAGCTGACGGTGCGGCTTGCCACGAACCTGGGCGTTGAAAATAAGAATGTGGTGCACATCCGCAGAGGCGCGATTCTTCATGATATCGGCAAGGTCGCGATTCCAGATGAGATCCTGTTCAAGGAGGGTCCGCTGACGGGTGAGGAATGGGAGATCATGCGCCGGCATCCCTCCATCGCGGTGGAATTGCTTTCACCGATCAGCCATTTAAACCCGGCTCTCGAGATACCCCGCTGCCATCACGAAAAATGGGATGGGACGGGTTATCCCGATCACCTGCATGGCGACCAGATCCCGTTTGCGGCGAGGCTGTTTGCCCTGGCGGACGTATACAACGCGTTGATCACCGATCGTCCCTACCGCCGGGCGTGGACGAGACAGGATGCCGTCCAATATATCCAGAATGAGTCCGGACGCCATTTTGATCCGCGAATGGTTCCAGAGTTTCTGAAACTCGTAAACGAGAATCTCCACGCCAAAGTAAATTGACAAAGTCAGCAGCTTGTCACTTGACCCGACCTAGATTCTGAATTAAAATCCCTGCCTGCCAATGCCCTCGTAGCTCAGTGGATTAGAGCGCTTGCTTGCGGAGCAATAGGTCGCGTGTTCGAGTCGCGCCGAGGGCGCTATTGTAGAGGAGCGGTGAACCGCTCCTTTTTGTTTGCAACCTCATGACCAGGAAATTTCATGTCAACGAACAAACCGCAAATCCTATTGACCAATGACGACGGGATTCAATCTCCCGGTTTGTGGGCCGCTGCGGCGGTTCTCTCGGAGATCGGATACGTCACTGTGACCGCACCTCGCGATCAATGCACTGGTATGGGGCGGAGCCTGCCCAATACATCGGATGGGATCATTCGCGAGCAAAGGTTGCAAGTCAACGGTCAGGAGTGGAGCGTGTTTGCTGTCGGGGGGAGTCCGGCGCAGGCAGTCCTGCACGGGATCTATGATGTCATGAAGCGCAAGCCAGATCTGGTCGTCTCAGGGATCAACTACGGCGAAAATGTCGCTTCGGGTGTCACCATCTCGGGGACAGTAGGAGCGGCGCTCGAAGCCGCCTCGCTGGGCATCCCTTCAATGGCGATTTCGCTCGAAACGGATGCGAAATATCACCTGTCATACTCCAGGGAGGTGGAATTCCCGATTGCGGCATTGTTTGGTGCAAAATTTGCCCGCATGTTGTTGGAGAAAAAATTCCCCCCCGATGTGCACTTGCTCAAGGTGGAGGTGCCCGCCGATGCGACACCTGAAACCCCATGGCAGTTGACGCGCGTTTCACAGCAGAGATATTACGAGCCTCTCCCTGCCGAGCGCGCCTCGTGGGAATTGCCAGGTACGATTGGGTATCAGCAGCAGGGCGTGTTTGATCACGAACCGGAGGACACGGATGTGTTCGTTCTCAGGAGGAAGCGCATGGTCTCCGTTTCGCCGATGAGCATTGATTTGACGTCACGCGTCGACTTTGGAGACCTTGATCGGTTGATGAGGGAATAAAAAAGAGCACAGAGGTTATCTCTGTGCTCTCTGTGTCTTATCATCCCCGAAGGGGATTGTGGCAGGATTAATTGAAGTGCGGGCTGAACCGCGCGATCAACTTTTCCTTCGGCAGGAAGCCGGTGATGCGTTCCTTGATCTCGCCGTTTTTCATGAACAACAGTGTGGGAATGCCCATCACGCCGAACTTCATGACCAGATTGGGGTTCTCGTCCGCGTCGATCTTCACTACCTTTACCTTGCCTTCCCATTCGCCTGCCAGTTGCTTGACCACGGGGTCGAGCATTTTGCACGGCTGGCACCAGACCGCGCTGAAATCCACCAACACCGGTTCGCTGGCTTCCATCACTTCCGATTGGAAGGTTGCCTCGTCGACGATTTTCAAATCAGCCATTGTTGCCTCCGGGGTCATGGACGCGTTCTCATGGGAGAGTCTTACGTTGGAGAAGTATTAATGGAAAAGGACACCGGAGCGCGAAGACTTTGGTTTGTTCCTCCTGACGTTCTTCGAGTGCCTGGCGGCAAAATGCTTTTTTCGTTGACGCTGACTTTCGACCATGTTAGAATGCCCTTCGTTTAGTCGCCCCTCGGGCGCGTAGCTCAATGGC
>DATKAU010000106.1:0-2685 GCA_035514655.1 Anaerolineales bacterium | reverse complement strand
CTACGAACTCGAAGTCGCTGTCGTCATCGGCAAGGGCGGCATGAACATTAAAGCCGAAGACGCGGAACAGCATATCTTTGGCTACACCATCTTCAACGACTGGTCGGCACGCGACGTACAGCGGAAGGAAATGACCGTCGGACTGGGTCCTGCCAAAGGCAAGGACTTCGCTTCGGCATTCGGACCGGTCATCGTCACGCGCGATACGATTGCCGATAAAGCAACGGGGCGCCCGGGTGTTTTCGATCTTGAGATGGTGGCGCGCGTCAACGGCAACGAATTATCGCGCGGCAATTTCAAGGATATGCACTGGTCCTTCGGTGACATCATCGCCCGCGCGTCGGACTCCGCCATGCTGTTTCCCGGCGACGTGATCGGATCAGGAACCGTAGGCACGGGCTGTCTGCTCGAACTGACGAAGTTTCAAGGTCCCTGGCTCAATCATGGCGATGTCGTGGAGCTCGAGGTTGAGCGAATCGGTGTATTGAGGAATACTGTTGGATAACCTAGGGGCGGCGTCCTGCCGCCCTGTTCGTTGAATGAAAATAAGAAGGCGGGGACACCCCGCCCCTACAAATTGAGGTAAACCATGCCTTTCTATCACAAACTCGGAGAAATCCCCCACAAACGACACACGCAATTCAGGAAAGCGAACGGCGAGTTGTACCGCGAAGAATTAATGGGGCTGGAGGGATTTTCGTCCCTGCAATCCATCCTGTATCACCACTTCATCCCGCCGCGCGTCAAGCACACCGAAGACCTCGGCTCACGGCTGCCCGAAACCGTGGAGTTCGGTCCCATCCGACACCGGGCGTTCAAAACATCAGATGTTCCTCTGGGAGGCGACCCGGTTTCGGCGCGTATCCCCCTGCTTGCAAACCGGGACGTAATCCTCGGCGCGGCGCGCGCCTCGAAAAGCATGGATTATTTCTATCGCAACGCGCAAGCCTATGAGACGTGGTGGGTACACGAAGGCAGCGGCGTGTTGAAGTCCCAGTTCGGGAATCTCAAGTTCCGCACAGGCGATTACATTGTTATCCCCTTCGGCACCACGTGGCAGATGCACATAGACGGCGCGGAGGCGCGCTTCTTCACCATCGAGAACCCTTCACAAATCTCCCCCCCGAAACGATACCGCAATCATTTCGGCCAGTTGCTGGAACACGCGCCGTATTGCGAGCGCGACATCCGCACGCCTCAGGAGCTCGAAACACACACCGAACGCGGCGAGTTTGAAGTGCGGATCAAGGTGCGCGACCGGTTATCCAAACACATCCTTGATTATCATCCCTTCGATGTAATCGGTTGGGACGGTTACCTCTATCCGTGGATCTTCAACATCGAAGATTTTGAGCCGATCACCGGGCGCGTCCACCAGCCGCCGCCCTCGCACCAGACCTTCGAAGGGCACAACTTTGTCGTGTGCTCTTTCGTGCCGCGCCTGTTCGACTATCACCCGCTCGCCATTCCCGCGCCGTACAACCACTCGAATGTGAATTCTGACGAGGTGATTTACTACGCCGAGGGCAATTTCATGTCGCGCAAGGGAATCGACCGCAGTGACATCTCTCTCCACCCCTACGGTTTACCACACGGTCCGCAACCCGGCATGACCGAGGCCAGCATCGGAAAAAAGGAAACGAAGGAACTCGCTGTGATGGTCGATACGTTCTATCCGTTGAGTCTCACGAAGGACGCGCTTGAGTACGAAAAACCCGAATACCAGTCCACGTGGATGGAGGGGAGTGGAGAATAATAAAAGTTCGAGCGGCAGTTGAACTGCTGCCCGAACAAAGACTAAAAACGCCAGTAACGTGCGGTCGCCATGAAGATCAAAGCGAGAATCAGGACGGCGTTGTCAATGCTGCCAATGACGCCAAGTCGTTTTTGAGTCGCCTGGATTTTATCTATTTGTTCTGGGGTGGGACTTCCCTGAATTTGCGCGGCTGTCTCGGCTAAGGTGCGGAGGGGTATGGCGTTCAGGATGCCAGTGATCACCCCAAGGAACCCAAAGATACCACCGATCCCAAATCCCAAGCCGGGTCCGGAAGTCATCCAACCTGAGGTGAAGCCTCCTGAGTCGATCCAGTACAGGACTGCGCCGGACAGAACTGTTAGAATAGCAGAGATCCCGTGCACCTCGCCAAGATGCGATTTTGTGAGGAGCAGGTGGCCCAAGAATTTTTGTCCTGCTTCGCCTGAAGCCCGAATGCTGGGAATAAGGAAGAAATTAAAGAGGAGAGCAGTGCCGACCCAGAACACCCCCCCGATGATGTGGATTAAACGAAGAACAATAATCAAAGTGTTCATATCGATCTCCTAAAGCCGGATTTGGCTTCAAGGATAACAACCCTTTTGATGTAAAAGCGTTTCTCCGGAAGATAAAGTACGACAACCATGAATACGATATCCTCCCTCGACTCTATCAAGAATCCAAAATTCCGTGTACTATGCAGGCGCATTGTGAAAGAAATGAAACGTTTGCAAGTGCCAAGCGTGGCAATTGGAGTTTGGCATAAGGGAAAAGAATATACCGCAGGCTTCGGCGTGACAAGCATCGAACACCCGCTTCTTGTTACGCCCGATACGCTTTTCCAAACCGGCTCCATCAGCATACATCCGTACGGCCTGCCTCACGGTCCGCAACCCGGCATGACCGAGGCCAGCATCGGAAAAAAGGAAACG
>DATKAU010000105.1:0-7162 GCA_035514655.1 Anaerolineales bacterium | reverse complement strand
GCCGGTGGTCAGTGTGCCCATCATGTCTGAAATAACGATCATATTTTCTCCTCGAAAATTATTCCCGTCATTATAGCACCCGCAGAATGATACAATCACCGAATGGGAATACTCTATCTCGTCGCCACTCCCATCGGCAATCTCGAAGACATGTCGCCCCGCGCGATCCGCATATTGCACGAGGTGAGCCTCATTGCCGCAGAAGACACGCGTCACACCGGTCAGCTGCTCAACCACTTCGAGATCGAGACTCCGCTCACCAGTTATTTCGAACACAACAAACTCAGCAAACTGGATTTCATCCTCGACAGACTTTCAACGGGAGATGTGGCGCTCGTGTCGGATGCGGGGACTCCGGCGATCAACGACCCCGGCTACGAACTCGTCCGCGCCGCCCTCGCCTCAGGCTTTGACGTTCTGCCTGTTCCCGGTCCCTCAGCTCCGATCGCCGCCCTGGCGGTCTCTGGCTTACCCACGGACTCGTTCATCTACCTTGGCTATCTTCCACATAAAAAAAGCGAACGGCGCAAATTCGTAGGACAAATTGCCAATTTGCCCTACACACTCATCTTTCTTGAATCCCCGCACCGCATCGTCGAATCGCTCGAGGACCTGCTTGCAGCTTTCGGTGACCGGCGGATCTGCGTCGCCCGCGAGATGACCAAGATGTTCGAGGAGTACTGGCGTGGGACCCTTGCCGCGGCGGTGGAGTATTTCAAGTCACAGCCTGTACGTGGGGAGTTTACGCTGGTGGTGGAAGGGAAATCGAAGGAAGAGAAAACAAAGTGGACCGAGGAGGAGTTGAAGAATGCCATTCAAAAGGAATTGGAGGGGGACAAATCCGCGAAGGATATTTCCGCCGCGCTGGCGGAGCCTAGCGGCTGGAGCAAAAAAGAAGTTTACCGGCTTGTGAATCAACAAGGGGAAAAACATGGGCCTTGAATCCGAAGCGAATCAAATGGAATCCCCTATATCTGCCCGATTTCCCGTCCGCGGCTGGTGGCGCGTTTTATATGGCTTCTTTGTAATCGCGCTGCCCTCCTTTTCATTCTGGCTAATTCCGTTCCTTTATCCAGAATGGCAAACGGGAGAGTTGGATGCCTATCTTCGACTGCTTCTCCAACCCGAAGCTTCGATATTTTTCCTGATCCTTCTTGCATACTCAGTAATTTGCTACCTGCTCCTTTTAATCAATCCAGTCCGGTTTCCGTCATCGTTCGTAATTCGATTTGGGGTTTATTCAGGAGTCATCCTGGCACTGCAATACAGTCTCATCCTTTTTCTGTACCTGCGGGACGAGAAGTATTCATTTGCTGTCTTTCTGCTTTGGTTGTTTCCACTTTACTATCCAGCGATCGATACATGGGCGATCGGAAAATGGGGAATGCGCAGGGCACGCTTCGGATTGGCGGTTTTGATCCTTATCGCTGTTGTGATTGTTGCAGCCATTAATAGGGAAGAGTTTTATCCTTTGTTTCTGGCGCTGGTTGGGCTGGTGATCGCCGCCCCGTTCTGGTCCTTCCTGATAGCCGTCCAAGCCGCAATCTGGCTGATTAGAAATCACGAGACGGGACTCACATTCCCACGCGGGCTTGGCGTCACGACCTGGCTCGCCGCCTATGGCGTTGCCTGGCGGTACGACATTCTCAAAATGTATAAGTTGTATTCCCGGCTGCCAACCGCTCCGCCCGATTGTTACATCGCCACCGCTGCCGCGCGCGGGCATCCAACATTCGTCCGTTCGTGGGAGGTGACGCTGGCAGGCGGGGAATCCATGCGGGTCAACGGGCAGCTGCAGACTCTCAAAGGTGCCGAGCTGGCGTTGATGGCGGTCGCACCTCGTTCGCACCGCCTTGTTCGAAAACTGTATGACAGAGTGGGCAGGCGGCTTGCGCGGAGAATTCAACATCCATTGCTGGCAGATGTCGCGTTTCTAACGCTCAAGCCGATGGAGTTGTTGGCGGGTATTATTCTGAAGCGATTTATTCCTGACATGGATACAATGTCGATTTATAATTGAAACCATACCAATCCACGGAGGTCAACATGCTCGCTTTAATTCCCTGGCTCGTGTTTCTGCACACCTTGTCCGCGATGGCGTTTTTCCTTGGGCATGGCACGTCCATAGCCATGGCGTTCCAGATCCGCAAGGAAAAGGACTTTGCCCGCATTCGCGCCATGCTGGACCTCTCCAACTCGACAGTGATTTTCATGGGTGTTGCGTTCCTCGTCCTGGGACTGACCGGCCTCACCATGCCTTTCATTCTCAAGATATGGAATAAAGGCTGGATCTGGACATCCATAGTGCTGATGGTGATCGTCTTTGTTCAAATGGCGATCATGAACGACAAACGGTATAAGCACCTGCGCCGCATGGTCGGATTGCCTTATATGATCGGTGGAAAGAATTTCCCTGCAGAGCCGCCCGCTAGTCAGGTCGACGTGGAGGCACATATCAGGGACAAGTTGAAGGTCGGGGAACTGGTCGTGGTCGGGATTGTCATCCCGGTCATTGTGTTATGGTTGATGGTATTCAAACCGTTCTAGTGAGGAATGTACAATGGCAGAAGAGAAGAAACCCGAAGTAAAGAAGTCTGAAGAAAAGAAAGAAGAAAAGCCCAAAGCCGTCGACAATCTCGTGACGTCGAAACATTCCATCCGCATCGGAGGGAAGACGATCAGATACACCGTCACCGCGGGGACGATGATCTTGAAAGAGGAGACAGCCGATCGTGAGAAGGAGGCGGAGGGCGAGAAGGCGCGCGCGCAAATTTTCTTCGTCGCGTACACCAAAGACGGAGTCTCGGACGTAACGAAGCGTCCGCTGACCTTTTCGTTCAACGGCGGTCCCGGATCGTCGTCGGTATGGCTCCATCTCGGTGTGCTGGGTCCGCGCCGCGTGATCATGAAGGACGACGGCGAGCTGCCAAAACCGCCGTACGAACTGAAAGATAATGAATACTCGATCCTCGATGAAACCGATCTAGTGTTCATCGACCCGATGAACACGGGCTATAGCAGACCCGTAGCGGGGGAGAAGCCGAAGGAATGGCACGGCTTCAAAAAGGATATCGAGTCGGTCGGCGATTTCATCCGCCTGTATGCCACGCGTTACAACCGCTGGCTCTCGCCGAAGTTTTTGATCGGCGAGTCGTATGGAACGACGCGCGCCTCGGGGCTTTCAGGTTATTTGCAGGAACGGCACGGCATGTATTTGAACGGCTTGATGCTGGTCTCTGCCGTGCTTGATTTCACCACGCTTGATTTCACTGTCAATAACGACCAGCCTTACATCATGTTTCTGCCCGGCTATACCGCGACGGCGTGGTACCACGATGTGCTCAAACCTCACCGTCCGTTGCAGACCTGGCTTAAGGAAGCGGAGGAGTTCGCGCTTGGCGATTACGCCAATGCACTGCTCAAAGGCGACTCGCTGACAAGGGAGGTACGCGCCGACATCGTGAAGAAGCTTTCCTATTTCACAGGCATCTCCGAACAGTTCATCGAACGTTCGAACTTGCGGATCAACGATCAGCACTACTTCAAGGAACTCCTGCGCGATCGGGGACTCACCGTGGGCAGGCTCGATTCGCGTTTGATCGGCCGCGACCGCCTGGGCGTGACCGAGCGCGCCGAATACGATCCCCTGCTCACGAACATCATGGGTCCGTACACCGCCGCGTTCTACGATTACATACGCCGCGAGGTGAAGTTCGAATCGGATTTACCGTATGAAATCCTGAGTGGATTCGTGCACCCGTGGTCATATAAAGAGTTTGAAAATGCGTATGTCAATGTTGCTGAGACCCTGCGCGCCGCGATGACGTACAACCCCTATCTCAAGGTCTATGTGGCAAATGGTTATTATGATTTGGGCACGCCGTACTTTGCGACCGAATATACGTTTAACCACCTCGGCCTGGATGAATCCCTGCGCGGCAATGTGACCATGGGCTACTACGAAGCCGGGCACATGATGTACATCCACATCCCATCGCTCAAACAGATGAAAAAGGATCTGTCAAAATTTATCAAGGAATCCAGTTAATGAATCTCGACGACCTCGACCGTTTCAAACAGCTTGATACTCTCAATATGCTCGGCGAGATCGACAACCTCCCCGAGCAGCTCTCCTTTGCTTATCAATTGGGGATGAAGCATCCACTGCCCGAATGGACGGGATTTAAGCAGGTGGTGATCGCCGGCATGGGCGGATCTGCCATCGGCGCGGACCTGCTCGCCGCCTACTGCGCCTCTCTCTCCCCGATCCCTGTTTCTGTTCACCGAGACTATGATCTACCCATCTACGCGCGCGGGCAGGAGACCCTCGTCATCTGCTCCTCGCATTCCGGTAACACTGAAGAGACGCTGGATGCCTTCGAAGCCGCGCGCAAAGCCGGCTGCCGCATCGTTGTTGTTTGCACGGGGGGTGAACTTGCCAAACGCGCAAAACAAAACAACATCCCCCTGTGGACGTTCGAACACACTGGTCAGCCGCGCGCCGCGGTGGGATTCTCGTTCGGCTTATTGCTTGCCATGTTCCAGCGGCTTGGTGTCATACCCGATCAATCGAAGGAATTGGAGGAAACCCTGGCTGCGATGAAGCGGACTCAACAGCATCTGAAGGCGGATGTGCCGGCGGTGAAAAACCCCGCCAAGCGCTACGCCGGTCAACTGATGGGGAGGTGGGTGACGTTCATGGGGTCTGGCTTGCTTACGGTCGTGGCCCGCCGCTGGAAGGGTCAAATAAATGAAGTAGCCAAGGCGGGGGCTAATTTTGAATTCCTCCCCGAAGCCGATCACAATACATTGGCTGGAACAGAGAATCCGCAGGAAACGCTCAACGCACACACAATGACCATCTTCCTGCGCGCGCCCTCCGACCATCCGCGCAACCGCTTGCGCTCGGATCTCACGCGCAAAGCCTTCATGCTCGAAGGCATGAACACCGATTACGTCGACGCGCGCGGGAATACCCCCCTTGCCCACATGTGGACTCTGATCCTCTTCGGCGATTACATGGCGTATTATCTGGCGATGGGCTACGGCGTCGACCCCACTCCGATCAAGGCATTGGTGGAATTCAAGGAAGCGATGAAGGAGGCGAAGTAATACCTTCGCGACCTTTGCGTTCTTTACGGCAAGAATTTTCATGTCTTACAAATCAATAATCCGCCAGACAGTTTATCAATCTGAAAAACTGATTCAACGTCTTCGATTTTCATCCCAGCCAACTGGCCTGCCCATCCTCCTCGGCATTTCCTTCCCCAAGAGTGGAACACACCTGCTCGATCAAATCCTGCTGGGCTTCTCGAGCGTCGCGCCTTATGCAAGACGATTGCATTCGTTTTACGCCGAATACGAAGGCGAAAGCGGGGCGAAGCGCGCTCCCGAAAAGGCTCTCGCTTGGCTCGATTCGCTTCGCCCATGCGATGTGGCTTCGGCGCATCTATTTGCGCGAACCGAAGCTGTCGCCCGCGTTTGCTCGCCGAAGTTCATCCCCTATTTCATTTTCCGCGACCCGCGCGATGTGGTTGTTTCGCACGTCTTCTACGTCACTGAGATGGAGGCGCGCCACGTACATCACGCCTATTACCAGTCGCTTCCCGATTTCAATGCGCGGCTGAACGTCAGCATTTTGGGCAGACCTGAACTAGACACTCGCACTGAGCGTAGTCGAAGGGTCGAATTCCCGAACATCGCCGAACGCTTCGCACCTTATCTGGGCTGGCTAGATCGTCCGGAAGTGTTGGCGATCCACTTCGAAAACCTAATCAACGATCGCGCTGGAACTTTAACCAGAATTATGGATCACCTCCTCGCCCGCATACCGCTTCAGGCACCTCGCGAGTTGATTCTCGAGTCTCTCCAATCCGCGATCAATCCGGCAAAATCGCCCACGTTTCGTTCGGGGAAAACCGGCGAATGGAGGAAATACTTCACAGCCGAACACAGGAAATTATTCAGGGACATTGCGGGTGATTTGTTGATACGATTGGGGTATGAAGACAATCACGACTGGTAGGGGCGATACGCTGCGCAGCGCCGCACCTCCGGGAGAGATGATAAGATGAAATCACCCAAATCGTTCTTTACCGATACGAATGTGTTGCTGTTAATGGGATTGGCGGTATTTCTCCTGCACATGTTCACCAACCATCAATACGGATTTCATCAGGATGAAATGGTGGTATTAGATAACGCGCACAACCTGGATTGGGGCTTTGTAGAATACCCACCGCTGACTCCCTTCCTCGCCCGCATTGAACTTACCCTGTTTGGCTTCTCTATCGTCAGCGCACGGACGTTCCCGGCGCTGGTCCATGCCCTCGTGCTGGTCTTGGCAGGCTTGATGGCACGAGAACTCGGCGGAAGAGGGCCGGCTCAGATCGCGGCAGCGGTCGTCGCGGCGATCTCGCCATTTGCTTTGATTCTCGGGTCACAGATACAGTACGTTACATTCGATTTCTTGTGGAGTGTATTGGTTGCCTACCTAGTGATCCGCCTGTTGATATCGGATAACCCGCGCTGGTGGCTGGCGATCGGCGCGGTCATCGGCTTGGGGATGATGACAAAGTATACAATGGCGTTTTATGCAGCGGGTCTGGCAGGCGGAGTGTTATTGACGGACGCGCGGCGCTATCTGCGGAGCAAGTGGCTGTGGGGCGGAGTCGCGTTGTCGCTGTTGATCTTCCTGCCCAACCTGATCTGGCAGATCCAACATGATTTTGTCTCCCTCGAATTTCTCTCCAGCATCCATGCGCGTGACGTGGCAATCGGCCGCACCGATGGATATGTGATGGAACAGTTCCTGCTGAGTTCGAATCCATTCACGATCCCGGTTTGGATTGCAGGTCTGTATTTTTATTTCTTCACCCAGAAAGGGAAACCGTTCCGAGTCATTGGCTGGATCTATGTGATCACCTTCTTCCTATATTTGTTTACGCAGGGACGGTCGTATTATCTCGCCTCTGCCTATCCAATGCTGATCGCCGCGGGCGCAGTCGTCTGGCAAGTGTGGCTGGAAAAACTTTCAGCGGCGAAAGCGCGCCTCGTGTCGGCGACAACCTGGGGGCTGATCGTGATCGGGGCGGTGGTCGCCGGGGCGATATCCCTGCCGGTTGCCCCGATCAATTCCTCGCTTTGGAATGTCACCGGTGAA
>DATKAU010000104.1:0-4612 GCA_035514655.1 Anaerolineales bacterium | reverse complement strand
ACTTAATTGCCAGGAAGCATCGCATCAGCGATAAACCGCTCATGTTCGAAATAGACGCAGATGAAGCCTGGGATATTGACGAAGAACTCGACTTTGCCATCTGCGATTTCCTGTTGACGAGAAGATCAGATTCATAGGGTTTTTTCCCAATCCCCCTTGACAAATTAATTCCGAAGGGATGATAGGATTGTAGATAATTATCGAAAGAAAATAAAATCCCGAAGGGATGACATAATTCTCCCTATTCTATGGCACCCCTTCGGGGTTTCGTTGCAACGAATTTCATGTTCTATAATCATTCGACCCCTTCGGGGTCTTGAAGAAAGTCTTCCAAAGGTAGTTGATGATTCGATTCAACCAAATAAAAAATTTATTGGGCAGGTGGTTTGCCATCCCCTGGTATCCCATCCTGTTCAGCGCGTACCCCGTCCTGGCGCTGATGGCGTTCAACGTCGGGCAGATCAAACTCGAGGCAGGTGGGCGGGCATTGGTTGTTTGCCTTGCCTTCGCCGCGGCGCTGTTCCTACTTCTGCGGCTGATCCTCCGTGATTGGCGCCGCGCCGCGTTCCTGTCTGCATTATGGATGGCGTTATTCTTTTCGTATGGACACGTGCACATCACGCTCACGAAGGAGCTCAAGGGCGTGGAGTTCGAACGCTGGCTGTTGATCGGCTGGGGTATGCTTGCCGTCCTTGCCGTGTGGTGGGCATTGAAGAAATCTCCCGCGTCGCCGCTCGCGCTGAATGTGATTGCGCTTGGGCTGGCGATCACCTCCCTGTGGCAGATCAGTTCCGAGGTCCGGAGGGGAGGCGTACATTACGTCGCCGCGGAGAACGCTCCTGTGCAGGAGGATCTGACGCGTCCGGAGAATCCGCCTGACGTGTATTATTTCATCCTTGATTCATATGGGCGTGAAGATCTCTTGTGGCGCGCATACCGCTACGACAACAGCGCGTTCATCGATGGTTTGCAGGCGCGCGGCTTTTACGTGGCGGAGTGCAGTCAGAGCAATTATGTCCGCACCGAACTTTCGGTCGGGTCGTCGTTGAACATGACGTATTTGCAGGATCTGGATCCCGCATTCACGCCCGAGAGCATCAAACGGCGTATCCTATGGGATTCACTCAAGCACAGCGCGGTGCGCTATAACTTCGAGACCCTGAGCTATAAAACCGTCGCGTTCGCAACCGGGTTTGCCTGGAGCGATCTGGACGACACCGATATGTTTTTCACGCCGCCGCCTTTTTCGGCGGGGATGACTGAGTTTGAGACATTATTCCTGAAAACCACCTTCGCCCGGCATGCGCAGGATCTGGGCTGGGTGGATGCGGACGCGATCATGGGGCAGAACTTCCGCGATCGCACATTGCTCGTCTTTGACCAGGTGGATGATATCGCGCGCATGCCCGAAGCGACGTATGCCTACATCCATGTGATTTCACCTCATCCGCCGTTTGTGTTTGGTCCGAACGGCGAGCCGACCTACCCGCCCGATTTTTGGAACGAGGATCGCGAATATCCCGCCGATTCGTATGCGGAGGGATACCAGAATCAGCTTACTTTTTTGAACAAAAAAGTGCTCGAAGCCGTGGATGCGATCCTTGCAGAATCAGATACGCCGCCAATCATCATCCTGCAGGGCGATCACGGTCCGTGGCACCAGACGAGAGACAAGCGCATGTGGATCCTGAACGCGTATTACCTGCCGGGTCACCAGGATAAATTGTTCTCGAAAATTTCGCCTATCAACACATTCCGTTACATCTTCAACGCCTACTTCGGCGGGAACTATGATATGCTTCCAAACGTCAGTTACTTCTCTCCCGTGCCGAAGTTGTACGAATTTTCTGAGATAAAAAACGCCTGCAAATGAAGTACACCGTCCTCTTCAGCGCCCCCTACATGATCCCTTGTGTGGATCGCTTCAATCCTGTCTTCGATAAATACGGCATCGGGTTGATCGTGCCTGATTTGCGCGAACGCATGGGGGAGGATGATCTTCTCAAATACGCCGGTCAGTTCGACGGCGCGATCTGCGGGGATGACCGCTACACCGCGCGCGTGATCGAAGCCTGCGCCCCGCGCCTCAAGGTGATCTCAAAGTGGGGGACGGGCATCGATTCGATCGACGCCGAAGCCTGCTCCCGGCATTCGATCCGCGTGGGCCGCACCCCAAACGCCTTTACCACGCCCGTCGCGGACACTGTGCTCGGGTACATGCTTGCCTTTGCGCGCCGCCAGCCGTGGATGGACAGGGAAATAAAGAGCGGAAAATGGGAAAAGATCCCCGGCACGACTCTCAGCGAATGCACCCTTGGTGTGATCGGTGTGGGCAGCATCGGCAAAGCTGTCACGCGCCGCGCCCGAGCCTTTGGGATGAAGGTCCATGGCACGGATATCATCGAGATCGATCATGTATTTGTCTCTGAAACCGGCATTGAGATGACCAGTCTCGAAAATCTATTATCGAATTCCGAATTCGTTTCCATCAACTGCGATTTGAATCCCACTTCCCATCACCTGATGAACTCCGATACATTTGCCCTGATGAAGCCGACCGCCGTGCTGATTAACACAGCCAGGGGATCCATTGTTGAGGAGCAGTCGTTAATTGAAGCGTTGCAGGCGAAACGCATCGCGGGAGCTGCGTTGGATGTCTTTGAGGTGGAACCATTACCGTCCGACAGTCCGTTAATGAAAATGGACAACGTCCTGCTCGCGCCCCATAACTCCAACTCAAGCCCTGCCGCATGGGAACGCGTCCATTGGAATACAATCAAAAACCTGTTGGATGGATTGGGGATTGATTCGAAAGATCTGAAAAATGGCAGATAAAACAGTTCTTATCACCGGTGCAGGCGGTGGCATTGGACGAGCTTGTGTGGATCATTTTGCTGAAAAAGGCTGGCGCGTGATTGGTGTGGATCGTTCGGAGTTTGGCGATGGCTTCCCCTCAGATGGACATTTTATCAAGGCGGATATTTCGCACCCTGATGCTGCCGGGCTGATATTCCAGCAGGCAAAAGATTTTCATCCCACACTGGATGTGCTGGTCAACAATGCCGCGGTACAAGTTGCCAAGCCGTTGATCGAAACAACGGTCGAAGAATGGGACTCGGTCATGGCGTCCAATTTGCGTTCGGTGTTCCTGTTCGTAAAACTGGCACACCCGCTGATGAAAGCTGCGGGCAGCGGTGCGGTGGTGAATGTTTCCTCGGTGCACGCGATTCAAACCTCCGCCAACATCGCTGCGTATGCCGCCTCGAAAGGGGGGTTGCTCGCCCTGACGCGCGCCATGGCGATCGAGTTCGCACCGGATAACATCCGCGTCAATGCCATCCTCCCCGGCGCGGTGGATACCCCGATGCTGCGCGCGGGGCTTGAGCGAGGTCATGCCGGTCACGGTGACATGCAGGATCGGCTCGATAATCTAGCGCGTAAGACCGTCAGTGGCAAGGTCGGTAAACCGGAGGAGATCGCCCATGCCATTTATTTCCTGGCGGATAACGAGCAGTCCTCCTTCATGACCGGGCAGGCGCTGGTGGTGGATGGCGGCGCCACGGCAAGGCTGAGCACGGAATAAATCTACCTGCGTATTTCGTGTTGCGTATCCTCCCTGCCGCACGCAATTTCCAATCCCGACATGAAACAAACCATCAAACAAGTCATCCCGCAACCTATTTGGCAATTCACTCGTGACACATACGATGCCTTCAGACGAATTCCTGAACTGCCCGCTGCCTATTTCCATCCCTGGCGAAGGGAGAGCATCAAGCGATTGGCTGAACTTAAGGATATCCACAAGGGGAAACGCGCCTTCGTTATCGGCAATGGTCCCAGCCTCAACCAGACGGATCTCAGCAAACTGGAACACGAGATTACTTTCGGCATGAACCGGATTTATATCGCGTTCTCCGAGTGGGGTTTCACTACAACATATCTTTGTGTGACAAACGATCTGGTCGTGGGGCAATTTGCAGATGATTTCATTGCTTTGCCGATCCCGAAATTCATCGCCTGGCGTTCGCATCGCCACTTTAACCCTGAACTGCCCATGACTCAATTACCAACTTTTGTGTACACTTCCTATACAGGTCCCCGATTTACTGGTGACGTGCGCGGGCGTGTGTGGGAGGGAGCGACGGTCACCAACCTGGCGCTTCAACTTGCCTTCCACATGGGTATCGAAAAAGCCATTCTCATCGGTGTGGACCATAACTTTGCCTCCAAGGGTGACGCGAACAAAACCGTTGTGTCGGATGGCGACGATCCGAATCACTTCATGCCGACTTATTTTGGCAAAGGCGTAAAATGGCAGCTGCCTGATCTGGATACCTCCGAGATCGGGTATGCCCTTGCCCGTGATACCTATCGACGCGCAGGGCGCGAAGTCGTCGATGCGACGGTCGACGGCAAATTGACGATCTTCTCCAAGGTGGAGTACAACTCACTTTTCTAGTGTCATTGCGAGTCTTCGAGAAGCAATCTCCAGTTTCATCCATGAAACCAGTTTCCATCATCACTCCCTCCTACAACCAGGCGAAATACCTCGAGCAGACGATCCAGTCCGTGCTCGGGCAGGAGTATCCGGATATCGAATACATTGTCATCG
>DATKAU010000103.1:0-4453 GCA_035514655.1 Anaerolineales bacterium | reverse complement strand
ATTACGGTACCCAAATATCAAAGGATGCAACAGTAAAGTTATCCTATGTCCAATGAAAATGTTGCTCTTTCCTTGAAGCAAGCCTGCCAGGATTTTACAGAAATCATTTCTTCTTTATCCGATGAGCAGTTCCTGGCTTCCATGAATGATTGGTCGCCGAGAGATGTCATGGCGCACCTAATCGGTTGGAACGGTCTTATGATGCAGTCCTCGTTATCCATACTGGCGGGGGAGGCGCCTTCGTATTATGAGGATGCTCCAAACGATTACAGTCACATCAACGCCGGATACATAAATAAATTTTCATCCCAATCAAAACAGGAACTCCTTGCAGAACTCAAATCATCCATGGAAACTTTTGAAGCCTTTATTCATTCCTTATCCGCCGAAGAACTGACGGTAAGCCACGGTGTCGTTCATTACAGCGGCAGTCCCGCCACTGTTACCAGGATTATCAATTCCCTTGCCAGCGACTATCAGCATCATACACGTGAAATAATAGAGTGGCTAACCAATAATGGAACATGGTCGAGAGCGAAGTGACCCTATTAAGCCCGATTGAAAGAACTTCTCGAAGCAAGTACCCTGTAAATAAGACAGACAAAGCTAATTGCTCTGTCTGTCATAGATTCCAGAAGATGAACTTAAACATTCCAGTCTCGATACATCTTACGAATTACACGCAGGACGTATCGAGACCAGCGTGGTTGCCTTAGAACAACTTTAACACCGCACTGCTCGCCCAGGCAAACAGAAATTGCGGGACGAAACTCACTGCAACCGTCACCAGCGCTGTGACGGCGGTGGTCATGTCGAGCCAGGTTTCGCGCTCGATGGTCGGTTCACCGTCCTTCATGTACATGGTGACGACGACGCGCAGGTAGTAGTATGCCGAGATGAGGGAGGTCAACACACCGATGATGGCAAGCCAGGTGAACCCGCCCGCAATGACGGCACGGAAAAGGTAGAACTTGCCCACCAAACCGATCGTTGGAGGCAGACCAATCAGCGAGAGCATAAAGACAGTCATGGCAAGCGCAAGGGCGGGATGTTTCCTCGAGAGACCCGCGTAATCCGCAATCTGCAAGCCCTTCCCCTCCGATTTTTCCAACGCGATCACCACGCCCCACGCACCGAAGTTGGTGAATGTGTACGAGACGAGATAGAACAAGCCGGCGGCGATGGATATATCGCGTACTTCGGGATTCCCGTACGGGACAAATGCCATGAGGATGTAACCCGCGTGCGCAATACTGGAATACGCGAGCATGCGTTTGATGTCTGTCTGCGAAATCGCAACCACATTGCCGACGATCATGGTCAACGCGGCGAGCGCCCACAGGATGTCGGTCATGTCCACGGCAAGGGAGGGGAACGCGGTGGCAAAGACCCTCAGCAACGCGGCGAAGCCCGCGATCTTCGCGCCGGAGGACATGAACGCCGTGACCGCGGTGGGCGCGCCCTGATATACATCCGGGGTCCACATGTGGAAGGGAACGGCAGCAACCTTGAAGCCGAATCCGATCAGGATCAGGGCGGCGCCGATGGTCAGGAGCAGGTTCGAGTTGGACTGCGAAGCGGAAGCGGCGGTCACGATGGCGAAGATGTTCGTCGATTCGGTCGCGCCGAAGATCAAGGCGATCCCGTAGACGATAAATCCCGATGAAAACGCGCCGAGTAAAAAGTATTTGAGCCCCGCTTCCTCCGATGCCTCCCTCGGGCGGGCAAACGCGGCAAGCACGTACAACGGAATTGAAAGCAGTTCGAGTGCAAGGAAGACGATGATCAAGTCGGACGCTTGCGCCATGAGCATCATGCCCGTCACGCTGAAGAGCAGCAGGGTGTAATATTCGCCGCGCTCGATGCCCATGCGTTTGACGTAGCCGTACGCGAGGGCAACACCGAGAAGACCGCTGACGAGGAGCAGAACATTGATAAAGGTCGAGAAGCCGTCAATGACGACCATGCCGCCAAAGCCTGCCGCCTCCTGCCCGAGTTGTGAGAGGGTAACCCCGAGCGTGATCGCCAACCCCAATGCGGAGAGCAACGCGGTGATGCCTTTGCGTGAATTCGGAATGAAGAGATCAACAAGCAACAGCACACATGTCCAGGCTGTGAGGATGGTGAGAGGGAGGATGGTGGAGAGGTCGGATTGAGTCATATTGTTTCAATCGGTGCTCGAGTAGACACGAGCAGAGCGAGTGTTGTATCGAGACCACATACTTGCAAGGATTTGCTCACTTGTTATTGGTGGTCTCGACACCGCACCTGCGGTGGGTGCAGGTGTAGGCGCCTTCGGCGCACTCGACCACCAGTGCATCCCAGTTAAGGTATCGGCAGCATCGCAACGAGTTTATCCACGGCGGGAGCCATGAGATCGAAGAATGGCGCGGGGTAGAGACCGATCCAGAAAATGAAAATCAACAACGGAACGACGGTGGCGATCTCGCGCCAGTTGAGGTCGCGGATTCCGTGACCGTGCTTTTTTACTTCATCAACAATTTCGCCTTGCGGACCGAGAAACATTTTCTGGAACATATACAGGATATACACAGCCGCCATGATCACGCCGAGGGCGGAGATCGCCGCGAACCACACGCCGCCCCAGTAAAAGACACCGTTCTGTCCCGCGCCCCATGCGCCGAGCAGGATGGTGAACTCGCCGACAAAGCCGTTGAGCCCGGGTAAGCCCATCGAAGATAGCGAAACGATCAACATAACCGTGCCGAAGATCGGGGTGATTTTCCACAACCCGCCGTAGACCTTGATCTCGCGCGTATGCGTCTGTTCGTAGATCATGCCGACGAGGAGGAACAATGCTCCCGTGCTGATGCCGTGGTTGATCATCTGCAATATCGCGCCGGCAATCCCTTCGGGGTTCAAAGCGAAGAGACCGAGCATCACGAAGCCAAGGTGGGAGACGGAGGAATACGCGACCAGTTTCTTCACATCAGACTGTGCATACGAGACCGCCGCGCCATAGATGATGCCGATCGTCGCAAAGAGGGCGATCCACGGGGCGGCATAGACTGCGGCTTCAGGGAACAAGGGCAGGTTGAAACGGACAAAGCCATACGTGCCCATCTTTAGCAGAACGCCGGCAAGAATCACCGAACCAGCCGTCGGCGCCTCCACGTGAGCATCAGGGAGCCACGAATGCAGGGGCCACATTGGCACTTTGATAGCAAAGGCGGCGGTGAATGCCAGGAACAGCCACCATTGAATGTTGACTGGTATGCCGCCTTGCTCGATTAGGTCAGGCACCGAAAAGGTCTGTCCCTGTATGCCGAGCCAGATGATGGCAAGCAGCATCAGGATGGAACCTGCCATCGTGTAGAGGAAGAACTTGATGGCGGCATAGATGCGGCGCGGTCCGCCCCAGATGCCGATCAGGAAGTACATCGGCACGAGTGTGAATTCCCAGAAGATGTAGAACAGGAACAGATCCTGCGCGAGGAACACGCCGGTCATGCCGACTTCCAGCAACAGGAAGAAGATCATGAAATCCTTGACGCGATCTTCGACCGCCGTCCACGTGGAGAGGATCGAAATCGGCGTAAGGAACGCGGTGAGCAACACCAGCAGGATGCTCAACCCGTCCACGCCGAGGTGATATTGGATGTTCCAGCCTGCCACTGTGATCCAGTTGTATTTTTCGACCAGCTGCAAATCCGGGTTTGATGCGTTGAACATCGTCAGCACCCAGAGCGAAATACCAAAGGTCACCAGCGAGGTGATGAGGGCGGTCCAACGCAGGGCGTTTTTATTTCCGCTGGGGATGAAGAACAACACGGCGATCCCCACCAGCGGGAAAAATGTCAGAAGAGTAAGCGAGAGAAATTCCATAGTGATCCCTTGTTATGCAGGTTTATTTCATCAAAAGGTAACCCAGGATAAGGACAACACCCAATAAAACCGACAGTGCGTACGAACGCACGAATCCGTTCTGGACCTTGCGGAGGGCTGCTGAGAACGACTGCGTCCACGACCCCAGACCGTTGGCGAGGGCGTCGATGCCCCGTTGATCGGCATAAACATTCAAACCGACATTGCTGACCCAGTTGTACGTCCCTGCGATGACCGTCTCGTGAAACCAGTCGTGCCAGAAGCGCCAGTCGATCACATCCGCGAGGAACTGTGAGATCTTCACGTACGGCGTAATGATGATCGCCTGATACAGTTCATCGATATACCATTTGTTCGTCATGCCGCTGAAGATAAATCCAAGCGAGGCGAGCGGATCCTTCTGATCCTTCACCAGCGGGTTGCGTCCATAGATCAACCAGGAGATCAGGATGGCAAGCAACGCGAGGGCGGTTGAAATTCCAGCAACCTGCAAATTAAGCGGCAGGGATTCCACTTCTTCCAGAGTGTATTCCAGCCAGTGACCTAGTTGATGGAAACCTTCAAACGGCAGGTTCAAGGCGCCGCCCAGCACGGAGAGAACTGCCAA
>DATKAU010000102.1:0-3093 GCA_035514655.1 Anaerolineales bacterium | reverse complement strand
GGCGCATTTGCTTGCACAGTATGAACACAAGACGCATATGTTTGCACGTGATTTGCAAATGCCTCTCGAATGGATTACCTCTGCGTTGCCGCAAACCATCGTGGAAGACGAATTGAAAACGGCGTTGCGTATCGTGCAGGTTTTTGGCTTGCATGTGGCGCGGCTCGATATCCGCGAAGACTCAAGCCGCTTGAATGCCGCGTTGGGAGAGATTCTGCGAGCGCTGAATATCGAAGCAGATTTTGAAAACCTGCCGCCCGACCACCGCACGGAATTGTTCACGCGTTTAGTGAGCGAACCCGCCCCCAATCTTTCAAGTCACCCCGGCGTGACCTCCACCACAGCTGAGACCTGGTCGTTGTTCCAGCTAATGGGCCGCACGGGCGATATCTACGGCACCGAATTACTCGGTCCGATTATCATATCGATGACTCATGCCGCGGCAGACGTGCTGACAGTGCTTCTGCTGGCGAAGTGGGCGGGATGTAAAACCATTCCACAGATCGCCCCGCTCTTCGAATCCATTCAGGATCTCAAATCCGCTTTGAGTATTCTCGAGCAACTATTTACTTCTGAAGCCTATCGCCGACACCTCACAGCGCACGGCAACGAACAAATGGTGATGATCGGTTACTCCGATAGCAACAAGGATGGCGGATACCTCATGGCAAATTGGTCGCTTTATCAGGCGCAGGAGCAAATTACCCGTGTTGCCCAAAAATACGACGTGAAACTCACCATCTTCCACGGGCGCGGTGGGACGATCGCACGCGGCGGCGGACCCGCCAATCATGCCATCCGCGCCCAGCCGTCTGGGAGTATCAATGGCAGGTTCCGCGTAACCGAACAGGGTGAGATCATCGCTTCGCGCTATGCAAACCCTGCCCTGGCGCATCGTCATCTTGAACAAATCGTCAACGCAGTCATCCTTGCCTCCGCGCCGCATACGGAGGAAGTCATCCCTCCGCAATGGCGAAACACACTTGATGAAATGTCAGGGGTTGCACAGCGCGCCTATCGTAATTTGGTATATGAGATGCCCGGTTTCATTGACTTTTGGGAATCCGCCACTCCGCTCGATGAAATCAAACGTTTGCAAATCGGGTCGCGTCCCGCCGCCCGCGCAAAAACAGGGGCTGTGAATCAAATCCGCGCCATCCCCTGGGTTTTCTCGTGGATGCAAAGCCGTTTCAACCTGCCCAGTTGGTATAGCCTGGGTACTGGGCTTGCCTCCATGGGAGATTTGAATTTGCTAAAGGAAATGTACGATGGCTGGCTGTTCTTCCGCACCCTGCTCAACAATTCCGAGATGTCGCTGCTCAAGGCGGATATGGATATTTCCGCCTTGTATGTGAGCCTTGTGCCTGATAAAAAACTTGCCGATGAAATCTTCCATCCCATCCGCGCCGAATATGACCGTACGTGTGAATTGGTTCTCACCATCAGTCAGCACTCATCGTTGCTTGAGTTGGAACCTGTCACACAACAAGCCATCCAACTCCGCAACCCGTACGTGGACCCGTTGAACTATATTCAGGTGGAAACATTGCGCCGCTTACGATCTCTTAAAGACCCGGAGGGTGAGGAGGCGAAGTCATTGCGCGAAGTAATGGCGCTGACGATCAACGGCATTGCGGCTGGGCTGAGGAATACAGGCTGACTGTCATTGTTAGTGGGTTTTGTCCAACGAAACAAGGATGCAGTTAGCCATATTTCGGTGTATCGCCAATGATCTCCCAGCCGCGTTCGAGAGCCACCTTCTTCAGATTCTTATCGGGGTACACAGCCACCGGATGATCTGCGTGCTCGAGCAGGGGGATATCCTGTTCGGTGTCGCCATAGGCAAAACCCACACGTTCCACGCCGAGCTGGCTCAACACCTGTCCGATCTTATTCTCGCTCGCAACCAATTCGCCCGCCAATTTCACCTGCCCGTCCACGATCTTGACGGGCGTGCTGATCGTGTCTGCGCCGAAGCGGGATGCAAAGGATCTGACGAACGGTTCGACGGAACTGCTGGCGATGTACACGCGCGCGCCATCCTCGCGGTGTTTGATTAACCGCGCGATCACATCCTCACGCCTCCTTTTCCATAAATTATGTTCCACTGCCCATTCCGCCGCCCGCTGTAACTTTGCCTCATCGGCATTCTTAATATAAGCAAGACTCTCAATCATCAACTGTTGTCCCCACTCCTGCCAGTCGATCAGCCCGTTTTTGGCAAGGACATACGCCGGCATTGCCTTTGCCGTGTAAAACCGCGCCTGCCATTTGCTCTGGTTGTGCCTCACCCAGTCCACCAGACCCAGAAACGGTGAGCCGGTGGTCAGTGTGCCCATCATGTCTGAAATAACGATCATATTTTCTCCTCGAAAATTATTCCCGTCATTATAGCACCCGCAGAATGATACAATCGCCGAATGGGAATACTCTATCTCGTTGCCACTCCCATCGGCAACCTCGAAGACATGTCGCCGCGCGCGATCCGCATATTGCACGAGGTGAGCCTCATTGCTGCGGAGGATACACGTCACACCGTTCAGTTGCTCAACCACTTCGAGATCGAAACGCCACTCACCAGTTATTTCGAACACAACAAACTCAGCAAACTGGATTTCATCCTCGACAGACTTTCAACGGGAGATGTGGCTCTCGTGTCGGATGCGGGGACTCCGGCGATCAACGACCCTGGCTACGAACTCGTCCGCGCCGCCCTCGCCTCAGGCTTCGACGTTCTGCCGGTTCCCGGTCCCTCGGCTCCGATCTCAGCCCTTGCCGTATCCGGCTTACCCACGGACTCGTTCCTCTACCTTGGCTATCTTCCACATAAAAAAAGCGAACGGCGCAAATTCGTAGGATATATTGCCAATTTGTCCTACACACTCATCTTTCTAGAATCCCCGCACCGCATCGTTGAATCGCTCGAGGACCTGCTTGCAGCTTTCGGTGACCGGCGGATCTGCGTCGCCCGCGAGATGACCAAGATGTTCGAGGAGTACTGGCGCGGGACGCTCAGCGGGGCGGTGGAGTATTTCAAGTCACAGCCTGCACGCGGGGAGTTTACGCTGGTGGTGGAAGGGAAATCGAAGGAAG
>DATKAU010000101.1:0-3607 GCA_035514655.1 Anaerolineales bacterium | reverse complement strand
CCCAGGTCTGATTCTGCCGCCCATGCCATGTCTTCGCCTGAGGCGATGATCGACTTGCACGGCGTCGTCAAGACGTTCAAGAACGCGGCGGGCGAGTTCACGGTGCTCAAAAGCATTGACCTGACGATCGACCGCGGCGAGTTCGTTTCGATTGTCGGAAAATCGGGGAGCGGCAAATCCACACTGCTTAATATGATCACCGGCATCGACCATCCCACCGATGGGCGGGTGGTGATCGGCGGCACGGATATCTACACCAACGTGACGGAG
The DNA here is from genome assembly GCA_035514655.1 of Anaerolineales bacterium. Classification (GTDB taxonomy): domain Bacteria; phylum Chloroflexota; class Anaerolineae; order Anaerolineales; family Villigracilaceae; genus Defluviilinea. The sequence goes on along the minus strand of DATKAU010000101.1, from coordinate 3,337 downwards.
AGCCAGCGATCCAAATGGCGCGGGCGCAACCTGGGGATCGTGTTTCAGTTTTTCCAGTTATTGCCGATGCTCACCCTGCTCGAAAACGTGATGCTGGCAATGGATTTCACCGACATGTACAACTTCGATGAACGCCCCTCCCGGGCAATGGACATGCTCAAACTGGTGGGGCTGGAAAAATTTGCCAATAAATTACCTGTGCTCGTCTCGACGGGGCAGCAGCAACTCGCGGCGATTGCCCGCGCGCTGGCGTGTGACCCGCCCTTGCTCGTCGCCGACGAACCGACTGGCAATCTCGATACAAAATCCGCCGGCATCATCATCGACCTGTTCGATGAACTATCGCGGGGCGGCAAGACGGTGCTGATGGTGACGCATGATCCCTCATTGACCTCGCGCACCACCCGCAACATCATTATCGCTGACGGTGAACTGATCAATGAGACAATTGCCAAATCCCTGCCGTGGCTCAGGCATCGTCATATGATGGAATTCACGAAACTTGCCGAGGAACAGACTTTCCAGCCGAAGACGACGATCATCTCGCACGATGAACATGTCGAAAAGTTTTTCATGATCCGCAGGGGCGAAGTGGAAGTGGTCTTACACGGTTCCCGTCGCAAAAACGAAGGGACGATCATCTCCCGTCTGATCCCGGGTGATTTCTTTGGGGAGATCGAACTTCTGCGCGGCGGCAAAGCCATTGCCAATGTACGCGCCGGTTCGAAGCAGCCGGTGGAAGTATTGACCATCACGCGCGAAGACTTTCAGCGTGTGATGAAGGAATCCCCGATCACGACAGAGGCGGTCGGGAAGATTGTGCAGGATCGGCTGGAGGAGCATCGCGCCGTCGACAGCCGGAACAACAGGTTCTTTTCTTTATTTCGGAAAAAATAAATTGCCCTGCTCCAGGCGGCGTCCTCGCCGCCGGGGACGGCGGCTTGAGCAACTATATTATGAAACCTCGCTGGCGAAAAGTATGGCACGACCTGATCGACAACAAAGCCCGCACACTGCTGGTGGTGTTTTCCATCGCGGTGGGCGTGTTTTCCATCGGCGTGATAGCAGGCGCGTACCAGATCATCTCGCAGGACATGAGTGCATCTTATTCGGCGAACATCCCGGCAAACATCGAATTGCGCATGACAAATTTCGATGAAGATGTGCTGGATTCGATCCACAACCAGCCGGATGTGAAGGATGCCGAAGCGCGGCGCGTGTTCAACATGCGGGTTCGTATGCCAGGCACCGAAAAATGGACCACGCTCGACATGACCGCTTTCGAGAGTTTCGAGAAGAACGCCATCAACCTGTTGACCCCTGTCGATGGTGCGCCGATCCCGGAGAAGCGTGAAGTGGTTCTGGAGCAGAGTGCGCTCGAAGAACTGGATGTCCGTGTGGGAGGCTTGCTCGAATTCCAGCTCCCCGATGGATCGACGAAGACTCTGCCGGTCGCAGGCATCGTGCACGATACCGCTTCCGGTGCTGGGGATTTCCTCGCCGCGCCGTATGGGTATGTTTCGATGGACACCCTGGAGTATCTCGGTCAGCCTGAATTTTTCAACCGCGCCTACGTCACTGTGACGGGCGACGGAGATGACATCGTCTACATCCGTGAAGTGGGTGCAGAGTTGAAGGATAAACTGGAGAAGAATGACTATATCGTCATCCGTTCGCGGTTCTCCGAAACGCATACTCATCCGCTGGCAGATACAGTCAATGCCATCCTTGGAATCCTGATGGCGCTTGGAATTTTGATTGTGTTCCTCTCGAGTTCGCTGATCGCCAACACACTGAACGCTCTGCTCAACCAGCATCTGCGGCACATCGGTGTGATCAAACTCGTGGGCGGGCAGAGGCGGCAGGTCTTCCGCATGTATATCACGCTGATCATGGCGTTTGGCTTGATCGCCCTTGCGATAGCCATTCCCTTCGGCGGCGCAGGCGCGTATGGGCTTGCAGAATTCATCTCCGGCGAGATGAATTTCAACCTGCTCGGCTACCGCATCGTGCCGATGGCGTTGATAATTCAGATCCTTGTCGGTCTGTTCGTGCCGTTGATCGCCGGGCTTGCGCCTGTGGTCAATGGATCGCGCATCACGGTCTTGAGGGCTCTCAGCGGCGGACTGGCTGACGATGAACAGAATCAATCGCCGGGTGCCGAGACGCGGGTCCCGTGGTTTGATTGGATCCAGGTCAAAGCGACGCGCATCCTCGCCGCGCGCGGGATCCACATCCCGCGGCCATTCGTCATCTCACTACGGAACACATTCCGGAGAAAAAGCCGCCTCGCGCTGACACTTTTTACGCTTACGATGGGCGGCGCGATCTTCATCGCGGTGTTCAATGTGCGGGTGACCCTGCATGATTACATCGGGCAAATTGGGAAGTATTTCGTTGCCGATGTATCGCTTGATTTCGACAGGGCGTATCGATTGAGCGAGATCGAACAGATCGCGCTGGGAGTGGATGGCGTGGAACGTGTGGAGGGCTGGCAGTTTGTGAGCGGTGAACTGCTCGACGCAAACGGCGCGGTGCTCGAGAATATCAACGTGTTCGGTCCGCCTGCCGCGAGTGAGTTGATTGAGCCGATCCTTGTGGCGGGCAGGTGGATCCGGGCAGACGATGTGAAGAAACTCGCCATCAGCGAAGGGTCGCGCGAATATTTTCCGGATCTGCAGCCGGGCGATTCGGTTAAATTAAAAATCGAGGGCCGCGAGGAACTGTGGGAAGTGGTCGGGATATTCAAATTCGTGGATCGCGAAGGCGTGCTTGCGTACGCGCCGTATGAATATGTATCGCGCATGAACAACCTTGCAAACCGCGCCTTCTCGTTCCGGCTGGTGACCGAGGATCACAGCCGCGCGTATCAGGATGCGAAAGCGGAGGAGCTGGATAGATATTTCCGCAGGCTGGGTTACAAGGTCCGCGTGGCACAGGCGGGCCGCGCCTCACTCGATACGGCGGTGGAAAGTCTCGATACGCTCGTTGTATTCCTGCTCATCATGGCGATCCTCACGGCGATCGTCGGGTCGATGGGCTTGACCGGTACGATGGGCATGAACGTGCTCGAGCGCACGCGCGAGATCGGCATCATGCGCGCCATCGGTGCAGACGACCGCGCCGTGATGCGGACGGTCATTGCCGAAGGGATCGTGATCGGTTCGATCTCGTTTGTGCTGGCGGTCATACTTTCGATCCCATTTACGTATTTGCTTTCGACGATCGTCAGCCTGGCAGTGTTTCAATCTGCCATCGATGTGGTGTTCACGTACATGGGTTATGCCATATGGCTTGGGTTGGTGCTCGTGCTTTCCACGGTGGCGAGTATCGTCCC
>DATKAU010000100.1:0-10879 GCA_035514655.1 Anaerolineales bacterium | reverse complement strand
ACCGAGCTCGCCGAACTCGAAAAGAAGGCAGATGTCCTCGAAAAGAACATCCGCAAGATCATGAAAGAGCGCGGAGGAATCTAAATCCCGAAGGGATGACACGATACTAGCAATGAAAATCGCATATCATCCTAATCCTGAGGGGATGGCATGATTCGATCATCATCTGACACCTCTTCGGGGTTACAACCAAATTGCCCCCATTCATCTATAATCGTTTTACCCCTTCGGGGTTCGTAAAATTCAAATGAGATTTGTTTTGTATCTACTTGGTTTTATGTTACTGGTTTCTTGTTCATCGCCTGCAACTCGGTTAGTTGTGGAAACAATCGAACCGACCTCCACAGTTCAACCTAACGCTGAACCAACATTTACGTTTATCCCTCCAACGACAACCTCAGCATCCCCTCCAACAGTTGTTCCAACCAACACGCCGATTCCCTGCGACCCTCGCACGGTGGATTTCTGCATCACCGACGGATCCTTCCTTCTCCAGCGACCGATCCGACCTCCGTACAACGATTCGGCGGAGCGGACGTATCCATTCGCCTCCACAGCCGATGGGACGCGTGATCCGCATCACGGGGTGGAGTTCGAAAACGAGTTCGGCACTCCCGTCCACGCCGCGGCGGATGGCTTGGTCCTCTTCGCAGGTCCGGATGATGTGGCGATGTACAGCCCCTGGCGGGAATATTACGGCAATCTGATAGTTATTGAACACGAGAACGATTTATTCACGTTATATGCTCACCTTTCGAAAATTGATGTCGTAGCAGGTGACGCTGTCACAGTGGGGGAGAAGATTGGCGAAGTGGGGCGTAGTGGCGCGGCGATCGGAAGCCATTTGCATTTCGAAGTCCGCCGTGGGGCCGTGGAGGATTATTTCTCGGCGGTGAACCCCGAACTCTGGCTTACTCCCCGTCAATCCTCCGGCGTGATATCGATTTCGATAACGGATGGGAAATCAAATTTTCAAAGGGCAGAAATCACAATTCAACGATTTTCATCCTCCAGTGAGCTTCTCGGGATGTATTATCTGGATATCTATCACCCTTCGCTTGTCACCAAGAATGAGAACGCCGCCATCGGTGACCTTCCTGCGGGGCGATATCGAATAGCACTAATATACAACGGTCAGGTTTATGAACGATGGGTTGAAGTAGAATCGGGCAAGCTTACACAGGTTGTAATTGGTGTTGAATAGCTGTTCGAGACAGCATCCTCGCTGCCGCGGATGGCGGCTTGAGCAAAAATTCGTTTGGAGATAACCATGGGACTCAAACCCGATCACTGGATTCGCAAGATGGCACTTGAACAACGCATGATAGAACCGTTCGTGGACAGACAGGTACGCGATGGTGTGATCTCGTATGGAGTTTCGTCGTATGGCTACGACATCCGCGTGGCAGATGAATTCATGATTTTCACGAACGTGCACTCCGCAATTGTCGACCCCAAGAACTTTGATACGAAATCCATGTTCGAGTTCAAGGGCGATGTGTGCATCATCCCGCCCAATTCTTTCGCCCTGTCACGTACGATTGAATATTTCCGCATCCCGCGGAAAGTACTCACGGTCTGCCTGGGCAAATCCACGTATGCCCGCTGCGGATTGATCGTCAATGTCACGCCATTTGAGCCGGAGTGGGAAGGCTACGTGACGTTGGAGATTTCAAATACAACACCGCTCCCCGCGAAGATCTATGCCAACGAGGGGCTGGCGCAAGTCCTGTTCTTTGAAGCGGACGATGAATGCGAAATCTCGTATGCTGATAAAAAGGGGAAATATCAGAAACAGCAGTCGATTGTGTTGCCGAAGTTGTAATATAACAGGCTGAGGTCAAAACCTCAGCCTGTTGGTCAAACACCGTTTTCCTGTCTTGCATCCTCCACCGCTTTATCAGTATTGACGAATGGGAGGATAAGTAATCCTACGACGAAAAAGACAATTAAGGCGAGGATGGCAACGCGCAGGTTGCCAAAAATAGTCACTGCAATTCCAAAGACAAGCGTTCCCAACCAGGAAGTGCCGCGTTCACTGATTTCGTAAATCGAGAAGAACTCTGCCTCCTTGTTTTTCGGTATCATCTGTGCAAATAAACTACGGCTGATCGCCTGTGATCCGCCCAGGACGAGGGCAATGATCGCTCCGAGGATCATGAATTCGGTGGCGCGCGAATCGCCCTTCATGCCGCCGTAAGCGTATATCACGACACCTGACCAGATCACCAGGCTGACGATTATGGCTTGTTTTGCACCAATCCAGCCGGCGAGTTTGCCCCAAAACAAAGCCCCAAAGAACGCCACAAACTGAATCATAAGGATGATAGCGATTAGAGTGTCATCGGGCAGGTCGAGTCCACCTCGCAGCAGTGGGGCGGCGGCAAATGTGGATGCAATGGCTATGACGGTTTGAATGCCGTCGTTATAGATGAGATAAGCGGTCAGAAATTTGGAAGTCTCCGGCGTCGTGCGGGCTTTATTACGAAGGAAGCGGACCAACAGAATCACGGGTCCAAACAAGGGAATAAAGACCGGGAGAATGGCAAACTCGGCGTCCAATTGCCCAGAGGCAACGAGTTGTGTAATATAGGGGGTAATCAGGGGAGCCCAGATGAATATGAGCAACGGCGAGAGCAGGTAGAACGCGATTGACCTTGCCGGTACTTCCATCGTTTTGGAAAGCTGCTTAAAGGCAATGCTGAGCAGATTTTCGCCTTCCGGTATTTCATGCGCTGCGTGGCGTGAGCGCAGCCGTTGCCAGGTGATGGTCGAGAAAGCCAGCCACCAGACCCCCGCTGAAGCTAGATTGATTCGGACGGCTAACTGCGCTTCAATTCCAAAATTTTCGTGAAGTAAAAACAAGGCAAGATTAAGCGCGAGCAGTATAAATCCACCAATGTAGCCGAGAGCGAAACCATATGATGAAACCCGGTCGCGTTCCTCCTTGCTCGCGATGTCTGGCAGATAGGCATTGTAAAATACCAGCGCTGCTCCAAACGACAGGTTGGCGATAATAAACAAAATAGCGCCAAGCATCCAGGTGCTCTGGGTGATGAAAAACATAGCCATTGTGGTGATTGCACCGATGTTGGCGAAAATCTGCAGCATCTGCTTCCTGCGATGCGAGTAATCCGCAATCGCTCCCAGGATTGGCAAAAAGCCCACTTGAAATACAACCGAGAGTGAGATCGCAAATGCAATTATCGCTTCGGGAACAACAGGCAAACCAAGAAAATTAACCACCAGAGATTGCCCGCTTGTCTCAGTCCATTCGGTTCCGGTTCGAGTCAGGTATTCCGCCTTGGCGGCTGTCTCTGCAAGGTCCCTGACGTAAGGTCCAAGGAATACAGCACCGACTGTTGTGCTGAATGCCGAGTTTGCCCAGTCATACATTGCCCAGCCGAAAATTTCGCGCCTGTCGTTGATGGTTGTCTGTGGGGTCGTCATGACGCCTCCCGCGAAGAAGATGATGAAATGCTACCGATCAGAACCCCGCGTAACCTTTCCAAGTTGCGAAAATTCCGGTTTATGGTAGAATCGGCGCAAACGTGAAGAGGGCAGGGGCTAAAATTGAGTGGAAAAGTCCCTTGCGTATAATTAAACCCTCATATATAATTATCGTTCGCTATCCCGCCCAGTTTGTCGCGGGATGCTTTCGTGTGTTAATTGATGAACAGGTCCCAGGTCAGGAGCCAACCGAATGTCTTCTTCTTTACCCCGTAAAACGTACGCGCGAATCCCTGTCAATATCAAACTCCCCAACTTAATCGAAGTCCAACTTGATTCATTCGAGCGCCTCAAGCGCGAAGGTCTCGGCGATCTCTTCCATGAGGTGTCGCCGATTGAGTCGTACAACAAGGGGATGAAATTATATTTCCCCAGCCGCAGTTCCGAGTCGAAACAATGGGGGCTGAAATACTGGTTTGGCGAACCGAAGCATAATATCGAAGAATGTGTCGAACGCGATCTCACGTACGCGAGCCCGTTGTACGTGTCGGTCCTGCTCGCGGGTCCCGACGTTCCCGAGCCGGTCAAGCAGGATATCTTCCTCGGCGACTTCCCCGAGATGACCGATAAAGGCACCTTCATTATTAACGGGACGGAACGCGTCGTCGTCTCGCAGTTGATCCGGTCTCCGGGTGTCTATTTCGAAGCCCCGACGGATCGCGCCACAGGACGTCCGCTCGCCATGTCCAAGCTAATCCCGGACCGCGGCGCGTGGATGGAATTCGAAACTCGCAAATCCGATTACATCATCCTCAAGTTCAACCGCAAGCGCACGGTTCCCATCACGGTTTTCCTGCGCGCGCTGGCGGCGGTGAACGACGGCATCAAAGACTCGCCTCTCAAGGCAGGCACGGACGAGGAATTGCTCTCCCTGTTCCAGGATGTCGACAACAACACGGAGCGTTTGTTCATCCCCTCCACATTGAAACAGGAACCCGAGTGGGACCTCTCAGGCGGTCTGACGATCGCCGAAGCAGCGCTGATCGAATTCTTCAAGAAGATGCGCCCCGGCGATCCCGCCACGCTCGATAACGCCCGCCAGTTCCTCGAAGAGCAGTTGTTCGATCAACGTCATTACGATCTCGAGCGCGTGGGCCGCTATAAACTCAACCAAAAACTGGATCTCAACGTCCCGATCCCGCATCGGACGGTGACAAAGCAGGATGTGATCCGACTCCTCCGACGCATGATCCAGATCAACAACGGAGTCGAACCTCCGGACGATATCGACCATCTCGGCAACCGCCGCGTCAAGACGGTGGGGGAGTTGATCCAGAACAAATTGCGGATCGGCCTCCGCCGTATGGAGCGCGTGATCAAGGAGCGCATGTCCATCCGAGATCAGGAACAGTTGTCGCCTGTGACGTTGGTCAACATCCGACCCGTCGTGGCGGCGTTACGCGAATTCTTTGGTTCGTCGCAACTGTCCCAATTCATGGATCAGACCAACCCGCTGGCTGAACTGCGCCACAAGCGTACGCTGTCTGCATTGGGTCCCGGCGGTCTGCGCCGCGAGCGCGCCGGTTTCGACGTCCGCGATGTACATCACTCGCACTATGGACGCATCTGCCCGATTGAAACGCCTGAAGGTCCGAATATCGGATTGATTGGGCGCCTGGCTTCGTTTGCTCGCGTCAATGAATATGGCTTCATCGAAACGCCGTATCGCAAGGTCTTCCGAACCATGGAAGCCGAGGATGAGCGTTTGGAAGGACGCACCCTTCGTGAAAAGGTTGTCGACCCGAAGTCTGAAGAAGTACTTTATGAAGCGGGCGAGATGATTGACAGCAAGATGATGAAGAAGTTCGCAAAGATCGGCGCTCCGGTTGCGATCATCCCGTACGTTTCGGATCAATTCGACTATCTTTCTGCAGATGCTGAAGACAAGTATGTCATTGCCCAGGCGAATGCTCCCCTTACGAATATCAAGGAATTCGTGCGCGAGCGCGTCTCCTGCCGGTATCACTCGGGCTTCATGTTCTCGACGCCTGATTCCGTTGATTACATGGACGTTGCTCCTCATCAGGTGGTGGGTATCAGCGCCGCGTTGATTCCCTTCCTCGAGCACGACGACGCCAACCGCGCCTTGATGGGTTCGAACATGCAGGCGCAGGCGGTGCCGCTCGTGCGCCCTGAGATCCCGCTCGTTTCCACAGGTATGGAATATCACGCTGCGCTCGATTCGGGCCAGGTGGTGGTGGCGGAAGCCGACGGGGAGGTAACGTCCGTTACGGGCAACACTATTACAGTTAAAGAAAGAGGCGGAGGCGGCCGCACATATCAACTCCGCAAATACCAGCGATCCAATCAAAGCACGTGCATCGACCAGCGTCCGGCAGTCGTCAAAGGACAGAAGATCAAGAAGGGCGATATCATCGCCGATTCATCGTCCACGGAAAGTGGCCAACTGGCTCTCGGTCAAAATGTGGTTGTTGCTTTCCTTTCGTGGGAAGGCGGCAATTTCGAAGACGCGATCTTGATCTCCGAACGGCTGGTTCAGGAGGATCGTTTCACGTCGGTGCACATTGAGAAGTATGAAGTGGAAGCACGCGATACGAAGCTCGGACCCGAGGAGATCACGCGCGATATCCCGAATGTCGGCGAGGACGCCATCAAGGATTTGGATGAAAATGGGATCATTCGCAGTGGCGCTGAAGTAGGACCGAACGATATTCTTGTCGGAAAGATCACACCCAAGGGTGAAAAGGAACTTACTCCCGAAGAACGTCTGTTGCGTGCCATCTTTGGCGAAAAATCGCGCGATGTAAAGGATACATCCCTTCGCATGCCTTCTGGAGAACGCGGCAAGGTTGTGGATGTAAAAGTCTTTACTCGCGAGGAAAACTCCGAACTCTCAGCTGGTGTAGATATGATGGTGCGAGTATCTGTCGCCCAGCGGCGCAAACTGACGGCAGGCGACAAGATGGCGGGTCGTCATGGAAACAAGGGTGTTGTATCGAAGGTTGTTCCCATTGAAGACATGCCGTTCCTTGAGGATGGCACGCCGGTCGATGTCATTCTAAATCCGCTCGGTGTACCGGGTCGTATGAACATTGGTCAGGTTCTTGAAGTTCACTTGGGTTGGGCGGCGAAGCGGCTTGGGTTCCGTGCCGTCACGCCTGTGTTCGACGGCGCCTCCGAAGAGGAGATCGAAGCCGAACTCGCCCGCGCGTGGATCGTCGATCGCGCGTGGAAGGAAGTTGCCGAAGCCGCCTGGACTTGGATCAAGGATGAGGAATATGATCCCGAATCCATTCAGGATGATGATGAGGTTCGCCGCCTGTATCTTGAAGAATGGCTTGGAAAACGCAAGTATGACGTGTATGATTTGAACGATCCGGGTTATGCGCGCCATGCCACCGCAAACGAATGGCTCCGCGATCGCGGCTATGACCCCGAGACGATCTTCCATCCTGAAGATATCGATCCGCGAGAGCGCGAGGAATACAATATTGCAGCCATCAATGCCTGCCTGAAGTTGTGGATCGAGAGTCACGGTCATACTGGGAGAGTTGCTGAAGCCCGCCTAATGGAAGTTGCGCAGGAGATCGTGAGCGCTACAGGCGAACCCTTGCCGATCCTCGGCAAGCAAATGCTTCGTGACGGGAAGACAGGTATCGCATATGATCAGCCGGTAACGGTTGGTGTGATGACCATATTGAAACTGCATCACCTGGTCGAAGACAAGGTACATGCACGCTCGACGGGTCCATACAGCCTCGTCACACAACAGCCGCTCGGCGGCAAGGCTCAATTCGGCGGCCAGCGTTTCGGTGAAATGGAAGTGTGGGCGCTCGAAGCCTATGGCGCGGCGTATACCCTGCAGGAAATGCTCACTGTCAAGTCGGATGACGTGCAGGGACGCGTCAACACGTACGAAGCGATCGTCAAGGGCGAGCCGATTGAAGAGCCAAGCATCCCTGCGTCCTTCAGGGTGTTGGTGAAGGAGTTGCAATCACTGGGTCTGGCAGTGGAAGCAGTTAATGAAAGCGGCGATATCGTCAGGTTTGGCAAGGATGAGGAAAAACAGCATCCTCCCAGGCTGGATACGGGTCTGCTCGGCATTGGCGATAACCTGGTATCCAAGCGTCAAAAATCTTGACGATTATGTTAAGAGCATGATAAAATCTTGCTCCGTTGCCAACCGAACAATGCGGCAATGACCCCCGCGGAGCATGGCACCACCAATGAGGCCATCAGTATCGTTGTGATGGCCTCATTTCATGCAAAAAACTTTGTGAAAAAAATCGAAATCGGAGGCTGATCGTGCCGACAATCAATCAAATGGTCCGCAAGGGCCGCAAGAATAAAAAGGTAAAGAGCAAGGCGCCTGCCCTGCAATTTACTTTGAATACCAACAAGCAGCGACGTGTGCGCCAGGATAAAGGCGCGCCGCAGAAACGCGGCGTGTGCACCGTGGTTCGCACCATGACTCCCAAGAAGCCGAATTCCGCGCTTCGCAAGATCGCACGCGTGCGCCTGACGAACGGCATTGAAGTCACCGCATACATCCCCGGTGAAGGGCACCAGTTGCAGGAACATTCCGTGGTGCTCGTCCGCGGCGGTCGTGTGAAGGATCTTCCGGGCGTGCGCTATCATGTGGTTCGTGGATCGCTCGATACTACCGGCGTGGCCAATCGTAAGCAGGGCCGCTCGAAATACGGCGCGAAGCGTCCGAAGTAAATTGATGGAGTAATAAAGAATGCGCAGATCCAAACCTGAAAGACGGGAAATCCTTCCCGATAACCGTTACAACAGCATCAACGTCCAGACGATGGTGCAGCACGTACTCAAGCGCGGCAAAAAGAGCGTTGCCGTCGGTTTGGTGTACGGTGCCATGGATTTAATCAAGGAACGCACGGAGAAGAATCCGTTGGATGTTTTCGAAGGTGCTCTTAAAAACGTGTCCCCGGTGATGGAAGTGCGCCCGCGCCGCGTCGGCGGTGCTACGTACCAGGTCCCGATGGAAGTATCCTCAGACCGCCGGATGACCCTGGCGATTCGCTGGATTCTTTCATCGGCGAATGAGCGCTCGGGCAAATCCTTCCCCGACAAGCTGGCAGGGGAATTAATCGATGCGTTCAACGAGACCGGCGCGTCGATCCGCAAACGTGACGAAACACACAAAATGGCGGAAGCCAACCGCGCATTTTCACACTACCGAATTTAAAGAGACAGGCTTAAAGGTTTAATCAAAAAATGGCTCGCGAGTATCCGCTTGAGACGTATCGAAATATAGGGATCATTGCCCACATCGACGCCGGGAAAACCACCACAACCGAGCGGATTATGTTCTTTACCGGCAAGACCCATCGTATCGGTTCTGTCGACGAAGGCACAACGGTCACCGACTGGATGGTGCAGGAACGGGAACGCGGGATTACCATTGTATCTGCCGCTGTTTCCGCCGAGTGGAAGGGATACCAGATCAACATCATCGACACTCCCGGCCACATCGACTTTACCGCCGAAGTACAACGCTCCCTCCGTGTGCTGGATGGAGGCGTAGTTGTGTTTGATGCCGTCCAGGGCGTGGAACCGCAGAGTGAGACGGTCTGGCGCCAGGCGGATCGCTACGGCGTCCCGCGCATCTGCTTTGTCAACAAGATGGATCGCGTCGGCGCCTCCTTCGACCGGACGATCGAATCCATAAAAGATCGGCTGGGCGCCAACCCGATCCCGATGCAGTTGCCGATCGGCTTCGAGGCGACTTTCCGTGGGGTGGTCGATTTGCTCGAAATGAATGCAATTGTGTGGGAAGATGATCTGGGGAAAGATCCGAAAGTTGTTGAAATTCCCGATGAATTGAAGGAACAAGCGAAGGATGCGCGGGCTGTCATGGTCGAAAAGATTGCTGAACTCGATGATGACTTAACCGTAAAATTCCTCGAAGTCCACGACATCAGTGTTCCGGAACTCAAGGCGGCATTACGCAAGGGGGTGCTGGAAAACAAGGGTTACCCGGTATTTTGCGGCTCTTCATTAAAGAATAAAGGCGTTCAGGTGATGCTTGACGCTGTAATTGATTATCTCCCGTCTCCAGCGGACATTCCACCGGTGAATGCCACGAATGAAGACGGCGAGGTGATCCACCTGCCGGCTGACGATGGAGCGCCATTAAGCGCATTGGTGTTCAAAATTGTGACTGATCCGTACGTTGGCCGTCTGGCATACTTCCGCGTTTACTCCGGCGTTGTCAGCCAGGGGCAAATGCTCAACAACTCTACAAAGGGGAAGCGTGAGCGCATCGGTCGCTTGATCCGCATGCATGCCGATCGCCGTGAAGATATTACCGAGGTCCGTGCTGGTGATATCGGGGCGGCACTGGGGTTCAAGGAATCGTTCACCGGCGATACGCTCTGCGATAACAAGAAGATTGTTCTCGAGAATATATCGTTCCCCGAGCCGGTCATCTCCATTGCCATCGAACCGAAAAGCAGCGCCGATCAGGAAAAAATGGGCGAGGCGCTTCGAAAACTTTCAGAGGAAGATCCCACCTTCCGAGTTCGTTCCGATGAAAATACAGCTCAGACAATAATTTCCGGCATGGGCGAACTGCATCTCGATATCCTCGTAGACCGCATGCTGCGTGAGTTCCGTGTACAGGCAAATGTGGGCAAGCCGCGTGTTGCTTACCGCGAGTCGATCACCCGGGCGGTTCCGAAAGTGGATCATAAATATGCCAAGCAATCCGGCGGTCGCGGTCAATATGGCCACGTTGTAATCTCATTGGAGCCAGGCGAGCGGGGAAGCGGAATCGTGTTCGAGAACAAGATCGTCGGCGGCTCCATTCCGAAGGAATACATCCCGGCCATCGAAAAGGGCATCAAGGAAGCCGCGGAAAGCGGTGTGCTGGCTGGCTACCCGGTTGTGGACATGAAGATCACTCTCTTCGATGGCTCGTATCACGAAGTGGATTCGAACGAAATGGCATTCAAGATGGCGGCTTCGATGGCCTTCAAGGAAGGCGTTCATAGGGGTTCGCCGGTCCTGCTCGAACCGATCATGAAGGTCGAAGTGGTTGTCCCAGATGATTATCTGGGCGATGTGATCGGTCAGATCAATAGCCGCCGCGGCAGTATCCAGGGCATGGACGTCCGTCCCGGGAATGCACAGGCGATCCGCGCAACGGTCCCATTGGGTGAGATGTTCGGTTATGCAACCGAACTTCGTTCTGCCACCCAGGGCCGCGGTGTTTTCAGTATGGAATTCGATCACTATGCGCCAGTTTCACAGTCTGTGGCGCAGGAAATAATGAAATAACAAACTAATCGTTTTTATAGCAGAGAAGGAGATTATTCATGGCGAAGGCGAAGTATGACAGGAGCAAGCCGCATCTGAACGTGGGGACGATGGGGCACATCGATCA
>DATKAU010000099.1:0-5648 GCA_035514655.1 Anaerolineales bacterium | reverse complement strand
GATACTTGCAAGTCTTGTTCTTTTCATGGTTTTCCTTGATATGTAGATTTACTTCTTGCAGGATGATTATATACTCAGCCGCAGAGCCTTCTTAGATCATTAATAAATACTAATTCTTTAGTTCTCTAGAGGCAGAAAATGGTACGAGAAGGTCGAAAACCTGTAAAGAAAAATGCAGGATCTATTCAATTGACCTTGAATTGGCAGGCGACAAAAGTACTGGTATTTATAACCCCGGGACGAAAACTCTAGAATTGTTTTTTAGCGATGGACGCGGTTCCGTGTAAACACGTAGATCAACCCCGCCCCAATAATTAATGATGGAAGCACGATCAACCCCGCCTCGGGACCGAACGCGCCGCCTGTCCACAGTTCGGGACCGGTGACGTCGATCCTCATTAGCGCGTAAATGTCCAAGCCTGAGACGGGGAAGCCAAACGCCACACCTTCGAAGAAATTCCAGCCGAGATGCAAGCCGATGGGTAGCCAAAGTTGCTTCGTGCGGATGTAGGCGAAAGCGAATAACAAGCCCGCCAGAGTGATTCCTGCCACAGCGCGCCAGCTTGCGCCAGGGTTTGCAAGGTGAAGGGCGCCAAAGACTGCGGAGGAAATGACAACACCCCAGAACAGGTTGAGTCCGCTGGTGATCGTTTGCAGATGATAACCGCGCGAGAGTAACTCTTCATGCCAGCCTACGAGAAGGAAGATGGCCAGGAAGGTCAGAACGCCTTGAATGACTGTGCCTGCCGGGTCGAACTCCCACGCGAAGCCTTCGAAGGTCAGCCAACCGAGATTGAGCATGAGTACATAAATAAATCCCATCTGGATCAAAGTGATGCCGATACCTGCAAAAATACCGATCAGGGCTTGTACATTGAGTTTCAGCCCGAGGCTTTCAATGCTTTCTTTATCGAGAAAACGTCTCGCCAGAAATACGGACATGGTTACCGCGAATGTCTCTCCGATTGTCGCAAGGAGCAGGTATGCAGGCGGTAACTGCGAGGGAGATTCAATAAACGATGGATCGATCAGGAATAAAACGATACCGATGGGCACACTTAGGCAGAAACTGAAAACTATCCAAAGGATTAACTGGATCAATACTCTCCAGCCCGCGCGCAGGCGCGATTCGTCGGGTGAGAGAAAAATGTGGTTCAAGGCTATCCTCCACCTTTCAGGTAGATCCCGGTCGGGTCGAGTTCTGCGCGTAGGATGCGGAGTTCGTTTTCAGTGACGGGATCGGTCGTCCTGACGCGTGAGGCGGTTTTTAAATCCCAACCTGTGTTTATCTTTGCCTCTTCAGCGGTCTTACCCGGATGCAACGCGGTGAGGATCATTTCTCCCGTTTCATCGGGCTCCATCAAACCAATGTCGGTAACGACTGCCAGCATCCCGCCTCCGCGCAGACCTGCTTTTTCGCGGTCGCCTTTGCCGCCAATGAATCCAGCCGAGGTCATGAACTCGACTTTTTCCGGAAAGCGCCGCTTTTGATGGGGCGTCATGATGTAACAACGGTTTGCCCATGCGGCGATCTCCTGTGAACCGCCCGAGCCGGGCAGGCGCACTTTGGGATGATCGTATCCACCTATAACCGTCGCGTTGATGTTGCCGTATTTATCGATCTGCGCGCCACCCATGAAGCCTACATCCACGTTGCCGCGCTGGAGATAATTCGAAAAAATATCGTACATGCTCACCACCGAAAGCGATCCGCTCACGAGTGTGGGGTCGCCGATCGAAAGCGGCAGGCGGGCAGGTTCCGCGCCGATTACACCAGCTTCGTAGATCATGACAAGGTTAGGCGCATGCGTTCTCTTCGCCAGGTTGCACACAAGGTTCGGTTGACCCACGCCCACAAACACCACATCGCCATCCCGCAGCAGACGCGCGGCGTTGATGATCATCAGTTCGGCGGATGAATAGTTGATTTCATTCATAAAACCTCTTTTAGAAATGATTGCATGATGTCGAACACTTCCCGTGGATATTCCAACGAAAGCAGATGAGTGGACTTGGGCAGCGCTTCAATCCTGGCCCGGGGTTGTTTCTGTTTCACGAGCCTCGCCGCCGCTTCGAGGAACGTGTCTGACTCGGCGCCGCGGATAAAGAGAGTTGGCACTTCGAGTTTCGGCAGATCACGCCAGATGTCGAAGTCTTGCAAGCCTGTGAAGTAGATCCGCGCCTCCCATTCGGGAGAAAATACCAGTTCGAATTTCCCATCCGGCGCGGGGCGGGTCATGCCTTCGATAAAGGTTCGCAGATTTTCATCGCTCATGTATCGAAAGATCTCCCGGTTCCGGTACCCGCGAAAGACTTTTTCAAGGTTATCAAACGTACGTCTCCGTTTCAACGCAGCGGAGATCCTTGGATGTAAGAGACTGCCGAACCCAAATGAGCGGACAATACTCCAAAGAACCAGCCGCCTTGGAATAAACAGTACCGGGTCGATCAGCACCAATGCTTTAAACCTGCCCGGCTCGCGCAACGCCGCGCGGAGTGTGACGATCGCTCCGATCGAATGACCAACTCCAATCACCGGATCAGTTCCATAATCTTTGAGGACACTGAGCAGATCCTCCGAAAAAACGTGCCAGTCGCTTATATCTTCCGGCTTTGCCCACCCCCATAGCGGACGGAGCAGCATCCCGAAGACATGATAATTTACTGCGAACAGATCGAGCAGAGGTTCATAGCAATAAAACGGATAACCGTTCGCGTGGAGGAAATGAAGGGGCGTTCCCGATCCGCCATATTCCACGAAGCGATATTTCATCTGTTGCATTAATAATGACCGTAATTAATGGGCTGACTTAATAGTTCCGGCACCTGAAGGCGTTTATGAGTCTGCATCCCGAGTTTTTGCCAGTATTCATCCCGATCCTTCACGCCATACACCCACTTGTCGAGATATTGTTTCGTGGCGTCAGCGGATTCGCTGACCTTGTCCCACGCGAGGTAGAACTCATTATCACGGTCGTAATATCCCTGTGCATAACTCGGGTGGCACGCAAACGGGACGTGACAGACCGCGCTGACGACAATGCCGGGGATCATGGTGCGGTTCGGGTCCGAGCGGATGACGGATTCGTCCACGATCTCCTCCGCGGTGAGGATGACCTTCTTCGCAGCGAACGCGGCTTCCTTCTGCTCGCCGATGATCCCCCACAAGTGTGCATTGCCGTTGGCGTCTGCGCGCTGGACGTGGACGACGGCAACATCGGGATTCAACGCCGGGACGACGATCACATCCTTGCCGCCATACGGATCAGGTACGCGTTTGATGTTCGGGTTTGCTTTTTCAAGATCTGTCGCGCCGGTCTGGTTCATCGGCAGGAAGGGCAATCCCGACGCGCCCGCCTGCAATCGCGTGATCATGCCGAAATGCGAGTACTCCTCCCATTCGAGTTTTCCCTGCTCGATTGCCGAACGGACGATGCGAAGAGATCCGACACCGGGGTTGCCCATGTATGAGAAGATCACCTTCTTCGCGCAACCCGCTGCGACCATTTGATCATAGATCAGGTCCGGTGTGGCGCGGGCGAGGGTGAGGTCCTTTTTTCCCTGCCGGATGATCTCATGCCCTGCGGCAAACGGAATCAGATGGGTAAATCCCGCCGCGTAGATTGTATCGCCATCGTTCACGTGGCTGGCAATCGCTTCTGAGAGCGAAACAAGTTTCGACATGCTTATTCGTCCTTCTTTCTTCGGAATCGCTTGAAGAGACCGAACCGTCCGCTGGATGGACCACCCTTCTTGTATTGCGCGCGGAAGATAAAGCCCAGCGTAACGAGTATCGTGCTACCACATAAATATTCGAACGAGATTTTGCCTGTTGATTCCGAGAGCAAAAAGAGGAGGAACAACCCAACTCCGACGATCAGGAAGAATGTCCCAATCCGGCTGATGATTTCCTTGCGGCTGAATGATTCAGGTTCACCCATGACTCACCTCGCTTTCCTTGCCGAGAAAAGGATCCTCCGGAACGGATAGAACACGGGGCTTCCCGGCATTGCGGCGCGCATTTTCATCCGGATGGATTCAACGAACGCATCCCTGTGATCGCCCAATCGTTCAAAGTAGGGGACGAGCGCCGTGCCCGAGATCCAGTCTACGACCGCGTCCGCATCTTCGAGCACGTGGGCGTAGACTTTCTCAAAAACCTCTAAATGCTCCGCCCCGCAATCGTACAGGATTTGCGCGTATTGATCAATCGGGAGAACCGGCGCAAATCGTTGGAACTCTTGAAGGATTGATTTGAACGGTTCATCGCTTGCGGTTTCGCGATAGATCTGGTGCGAGATGTGGTTGTGGTTCGATGGCACCTGCACCGCGATCTGCCCGCCGGGGTTGAGACGATTGAAGATGTGGGGAATTAATTCAGCGTGATTCTCGCTCCATTGCAGTGCGGCGTTGCTGAAGATCAGATCCCAGTCCCCCGTCAGTGAGGCTTGATCTCCAGGTTCGAAGGTCAAACCCGGGCGTTGAAATGGAGCCGCTTTTTCGAGCATTTGCGGAGAGGAATCCAGCCCGGTCACGCGGCTGTTCGGGAGTCTGTCTGCCAGTTCGCGCGTCAGTTCGCCGGTTCCGCATCCTAAATCGACGGCCTTTAGATTAGATCGAATATCGACCAGCGCAAGTAAATCAAAAAACGGCGCCGATCTCTCGGATTGAAATTTATGATATTGTTCGGGGTTCCAGGGCATATAAAGTATTCCCCTCTCCCTGTCGAGCTGACATCGTACTCGTAGAGTAGCGGAGCGCCAGCGTAGTCGAAGCGGGGAGAGGGGTTGTAGGGTGAGAGGAATAAGGGTTATCTGCGAGTCTTCTTTTTCGTTGCGACAACCTTTTTCTTTGAAACGGCTTTCTTCTTCGGCATGGAATTTTTCGCGGGTTTTACAAGCGTTTGAATCTGTTCGTGCATGTAGAGCTGCACGTAGTAATATCCGCCGCCGTTCTTGCCACTCGCGCCTGAGCCTTTCCAGCCGCCGAACGGCTGGAAGCCGGGCCACGCGCCGGTCGTCGCGCCCTGCGGGCGATTTGCGTACGTCACGCCTGCCTCGATGTTATCGAAGAACCATCGGGTCTCCTTATCGGAACCGTAGAAGCCTGCGGTGAGACCGTAGTTCACGTTGTTGGCGATCTTCATGGCCTGGTCGAGGTTCTCGACCTTGCCGACTGTGCTGATCGGCAGGAACATTTCATATTGCCACAAGCGGTGATCGAACGGGAGATCGGTGACGAGAGTGGGCTCACAGAAATATCCATTATCGTACATATCGCCGGTCTTCACGTGCCCGCCGGTGAGGAACTTGCCTCCAGCCTGGTTGATCTCTTCGGTGAAATTCTTGAAATCGTTGTACGAAGCCTGGTTGATGACAGGTCCGAGATACGTATTGCGTTCGGTCGGGTCGCCGATTAAGAGGGCGTCCACCTTGGCTTTGAGTTTTGCGATGAATTCATCGTACACCGGCGCCTCCACCAGGATGCGCGAGGCTGCCGAGCATTTCTGTCCCTGCAAGCCAAATGCCGAGCGGTAGATGCCGGTTGTTGCATCTTCGAGATTGGCGTTGCGCGAGACAATCGCAGGATTTTTTCCGCCGAGTTCCAGCACAATCGGGCGCACGTAATTACGCTGGGCGAAATCGCGG
>DATKAU010000098.1:0-9840 GCA_035514655.1 Anaerolineales bacterium | reverse complement strand
TGCGTGGGGATATCCAATGGCGGGAACATCTTGAAGAATCCCAATGCAACGCCGATTAAATAAAACCCAAACACGCCCAGTGGCGCCCATGCGGATTCGCGCAGGGTGTTCGCGATCCATTCAAGGATTTGTTTTCGATTTACCATGATGACCTCAACAGGGGCAGATTGTATCAAGTAAATGAGGCCTTTGCCCGTGTGGTACGTAGTGCTCGTAAGGGTCTAATCCCCCCGCTCTGCTCTCTCGCTCCGTCGGGGTCTGAGACCCCAACGGAGCATACAATGCCATGAAAATCCTGACTGTCCTCACCGACTACCGTCCGCACACTTCCGGGCTGACGATCTATGCCGAGCGGCTTGCGCGCGCGTTTGCAAAGCGCGGTCACGCGTTGACGGTGATGACCACGCAATACGATCCGTCGCTCCCGCGCGAGCAGATCATGGATGGAATCAAAATCATCCGGATACCAGTCGCAGTGCGCATCAGCAAGGGCGTGCTCGCACCGACGTTTGGTCTTGTCGCCACAAAACTTGTCGCACAACACGATGTGGTGCAGATGCACCTGCCGCAATTCGACGCGCCGGGCGTGGCATTCCGCGGGCGTCTCTTCGGCAAGCCTGCCGTGCTCACATATCACTGCGATTTGCTGCTGCCGCCCGGGTATTTCAACCGTTTCGTCAACGGCGTGGTGAATTTTCAAAACAACATGGCGGGGATGCTGGCGAATCACATCGTAACGTATACGCAGGACTACGCCGACAACTCGCCCTACCTCTCACTCTACGCCTCCAAACTAACACCGATCCTGCCTCCCGTCGAACTGCCGAGTCCACTCCCGGGCGCAGTTCAAGCCTTTGCCGAGGAGCATCATATCGGAGAACGGAAACCTGTCATCGGCATGGCGGCGCGCTTCGCCGCGGAAAAAGGGGTCGAGGTCCTGCTTGACGCGCTGCCGATCATCCTGAAAAAATACCCGAAGGCACAGGTGCTTTTCGCAGGAACATATCAAAATGTGATGGGTGAGCAAGCCTACTCGGATCGACTCATGCCGCGTATCCGCGAGTATGAAATTGCAGGTCATTGGAAATTCCTGGGTAACCTCGATCCCGTCGAAATGGCGGCGTTTTACCCCAACCTCGATGTGTTGACCGTGCCATCCTTGAATTCCACCGAGGCATTCGGGCTGGTGCAAATCGAAGCAATGATGAACGGCGTACCGTGTGTGCCATCCGCACTGCCGGGGGTGCGCCAACCGGTGACCATGCACGGCATGGGGCGTGTCGCCAAAATCGGCGATGCGGTTGATCTGGCAACTTCCATTCTTGAAGTCCTGGATAATCCGCAAAAATTCAAGGGCGATATTGAGTCGATCCGGAAGATATACAACCCTGATTCGATCGCGCAGGAATATGAAAAGTTGTTTGCAAAACTAATGAAATAGGTGTCATGCGGGGAGCCGCGAAGCGGCGACATGGCAATCTCCTCATAAGATAACGAGATTGCTTCGCTCCGTATCGGTCGCTCGCGATGGCACTGCTGATTATGAAAGATTTCCTCTTCCTCCACCTGCGCGATCTGCCCTACTTCCGCGCCTTCCTGCGTGCGGTGGAAAGTTCGTACTACCAGGACCTACCCCTACCCGCGCCCGTCTACGATGTGGGATGCGGCGACGGTCACTTCGCTTTGCTCACCTTTGAGGGAAAAATCGATGTTGGGCTCGATCCGTGGCACGGACCGATCCACGAGGCAAAAAAGTTTGGCGCGTACAAATCGCTGGTGGAGGCGGACGGTTCACGCGCCCCTTTTCCTGATTCGTATTTCTCGAGCGGATTCAGCAACTCGGTGCTCGAACACATCCCGCACATCGATGCGGTGCTGAAAGAGACGGCACGCGTATTAAAGAAGGATGCCCCGTTTTACTTTTGCGTTCCGAACACGCGTTACTTGAGCGAGCTTTCGATCTCGCGCGTGCTTGGAAAAGGCTATACGGAATGGTTCCGAAAAATTTCGCGCGTACACCATGCCGATGAACCCGAGGTGTGGAGGGAGCGGCTGGAACGCGCCGGTTTCGAACTGGTGCGCTGGTGGCACTACTTTTCGCCTGCCGCAATGCGCATGTTAGAATGGGGACATTACTTAGGTGTTCCTTCCGTGTTTGCGCGGATACTCACAGGCAAATGGATCATTTCGCGCACGGAATGGAACCTGTGGCTGACGAAAAAAATTGTAAGTAAATACGCGTCGCCCGGACCTGTAGAGAACGGGACATTCACATTCTACATCGCCCGCAAAAGGTAGGGCACGGTAAATCCCTTCAGGATTTTGGCGAGAGATGGTCCCGCCGTGCCCTGCGATTAATCCCATGGCTTTCGACGACAAGTATTTCTCCACCAACACCTACGCAAACATATCCTTTGCAAAATATAGCCAGTACTGGTGGTCGAACCGGTTCTACGCCATGCTGGCGCGGCGGCACGGAAAACGCGGCTCCCGGTTATTGGAAATCGGCTCGGGGCTTGGGCATCTCGTGGCGCAGCTCGAAGACTCATTTGAGACTCATGGTCTGGATGTAAATTACTGGGCGGTCAAGGAATCGAAGGCGGTCGTAAACAGGACGAACCTCCAAACTTCCAGTGCGCAGGAACTGCCGTTCGCCGGTCAATCGTTCAATGTGGCGATCATCAAACACATCGTTGAGCACCTGCCCAACCCGCAAAAGGCAATCCGGGAAATCGGGCGCGTGATGGAATCGGGCGGAACGTTGATCCTCGCCACGCCGAACCTCGACTCCCTGCTCAAACCGTGGAAAGGTAAATCCTGGATCGGGTATCAGGATCCGACCCATATTTCTCTGAAACGACCCGCCGAATGGGTCTCCTTCATCGAAGGCGCAGGATTTACAATTCAGAGAATATTTGCCGACGGGTTTTGGGATGTGCCATACATTCGTCATGTTCCAAAACAGATTCAGAAGGTATTCTTCGGTTCGCTCGGTGGATTTCAGGCGATCACCGGCATTGTCTTCCTGCCCATGCGGTGGGGGGAAAGCATCATGATCATTGCGAAAAAGAATTGACGATGAGCAACGAGCCCGATCAAACTCCCGCGCAGGAACCAAGTGTCCTCGATTACGTCAAATCCCTGTTTCGATTCGGGGGTAATCGGGTTCAAGTGCCTGAATTTGCAGAGGAGGAAAAACCGTCAGCCATCAGCGATCAGCAATCAGCAGTCGGTATTCAGTCTCAGCCTTCAACCTTCCAATCTTTAGACATTCAAACCCCATTCCCCTGGCGATCCCTACTCGCGCTGGTCCTTGCTCTGCTGGGGCAAAGCCTGCTTGAACCGCCGCTCGTGGGTGGTCAATCAACACAGCCCCTGGGGCTTGCATTCTACGTTGCCGCATTGTCCGCGCTTGCCTGGGGACTCTACCGCGCCGAATGGAAACTTGCCCCGCTTCCTGAAACATCCGAGGGCACAGACCCGCTTACCTATCGTCGAATTCTTTTATTCCTCAGCGTAATCATCGGGTTTTGGGCGTTCACCGCGTTCGACGACAATTTGTTCACGTCAGGCAATGTCGTCCTCTGGCTGCTGGCTGTTGTTGTGTTCCTTGGCGCACTCTGGCAGGGAGGTCGATCATCTCGATCCATATTCCAGACTCTGGACGCATTTTTCAACCGCGATTCATGGAACGTCAGCATTTCGCGCTGGACTCTTCTCCTCGTCGCCGCGACCGCGCTGGTATTTTTCTTCCGTTTTTACCAGACCACGAGCGTGCCGCCTGAACCGTTCAGCGATCACGCGGAAAAAATCCTCGATGTGTATGAGATCTCGCAGGGACAGACGCACATCTTCTTCATCCGCAATACCGGGCGCGAGGCGTTTCAGATGTATTGGACGCTGCTGATTGCCAACCTCTTTGGCACGGGCTTTTCGTATCTCAGCCTGAAACTCGGCACAGCCATCCTTGGCTTTCTCACCCTCCCCTTCATTTATCTGCTCGGCAAAGAGATCGGCGGACCGCGCGTGGGGTTGATCGCCTTTGTGCTGGTTGGGATCGCCTACTGGCCCAACGTGATCAGCCGCATGGGACTTCGCTTCCCACTCTATCCGCTCTTTGTTGCGCCGACGCTCCTCTATCTTATCCGGGGCCTGCGCACGCGTAACCGGAACGATTTCCTGCTCTCGGGCTTGTTCCTCGGGATCGGATTGCACGGGTACAGCCCTTTCCGGATTGTGCCGTTCGTGGTGGTTGCCGCGTTCCTGTTGTACTGGCTTCATTCTCAATCGAAAGGCGCGCGGCGGGAATTGCCCATCTGGCTTGTGATGCTGGGACTCACATCGTTGTTTGTGTTCATCCCTTTGCTGCGCTACTGGTACGATGAACCGCAGATATTTGGTTTCCGCGCCATGACGCGCCTGAGCAGCCTGGAAAACCCGATCGAGGACCCGGTATGGCAGATCTTCCTCTCGAACGTGTGGAACGCGCTCAAGATGTTCAACTTCGACGACGGCGAGATCTGGGTGCATTCGGTGGCGCACCGCCCAGCATTGGATGTTGTCTCGGGCGCGCTGTTTGTCATCGGCGTCGTGCTGGTGTTGGTTCGGTACATCCGCCAGCGTCATTGGCTCGATCTGTTCCTGCTGGTTTCGATCCCTCTGTTGCTGCTGCCGTCGATCCTGTCGATTGCGTTCCCACGTGAGAACCCGGCGTTGAACCGCGCGGGAGGCGCGTACATCCCGGTGTTCATCATCGGGGCGATCGCGCTCGATACCCTCCTCACCAGCCTCGGGCGAGGGAGGATGCGAAGCGTCCTTCTGTGGGCAATCGCGGGCTTCCTGCTGTACGTGTCCGCTTCACAGAATTACGAACTGGTCTTCAATCGGTACACAGCATCGTTCCGCCAGAGGTCATGGAACACGTCGGACATGGGCAAGGTGATCCGCGAGTTCGAGCAAACCTACGGGAGGACCGATACCGTGTGGGTGGTGCCGTTCCCGCACTGGGTGGATACGCGCCTGCCCGCGGTATGGGCGGGCATCCCGAACCGCGACATGGCGATGTGGCGCGAGAATCTGGCAGGCACCGTGGAAATCGCCGGACCGAAACTGTTCATGGTAAAGGCGAATAACGAAGACCCGAACGGGAACGACCAGGAGACGTTGAACGTCCTCGGAACGTTGTATCCGGACGGCCAGCTGCGTCTGTTCGACTCGGATGTGCCTGGTCATGATATTTGGATTTTCTTTGTTCCTGAAAACTAACCACTGAGTCACGGAGACACTGAGAAAATCTAAAACTCCCTGTCTGTGTGTCTCCGTGGTGAAAAAATATGAATCATCGCGAAAAACATTTCTGGCTCTACGATATTCTCCTCCTGCTTGTTCTTGTACTCGCAGGTTATTTACGTTTAATCGGCGTGGACTGGGGCGAGGGACAACACCAGCACCCCGACGAAAATTTTCTTTCGGGCGTTCTCGGGAGCTTGCAGGCGCACAAATGCGCAGATGAGACCACCCCGGTGGAATCCTGCCCGGAGGATCAAAAACGCTGGCTGGGCATCGGGGATTATTTCGACAGCAAGACCTCCACGCTGAACCCGTACAACCGCGGCTACTCGTTCTTCGTCTACGGCAACCTGCCGATGACGATGGTACGCATTACAGCGGAGGTCACGGGACGGTTCGATGTAAAAACATTGGGCAGGCAATTCTCTGCCGTTTCCGATCTGTTCACCATCCTGATCCTGTATGCGATTGTTTCCCGCTTGTATAACCGCCGCGTGGCACTGCTCACCGCGTTGTTCTCTGCGCTGACCGTGATGCAGATTCAGCAATCGCACTTCTTCACAACTGATCTATTCGTCAATCCGTTTGCGTTTCTGGCGATCTATTTCGCCGTCGCAATAGTGGATTCCAAAATAGTGAGACCGGACGCCTCGCGGGGAGACTTGCCTGCCGACTCAGCAGACAATCCCCCTGCGGAGCGACCAGTCTCTGATTACAAATTACTATTTACCAACCCTCTCTTCCTCCTCAGCCTCGGTTTCGGCGTCGCCTACGGCATGGCGCTGGCATCGAAGGTCAATATTTATCCGCTGGCGGTGTTGCTGCCCGGCGCGTTCGCCTTGCGATTCTTCCTTGAGAGAAAAAATCAGGAATCATTCAACACACAAAACTGGCTAACTGCTCACTGGTCACTGATCACTGCCTGTTTAATAGCCGGCGGACTCGCTGCGCTGATCTCCTTCCGCGTCTTCCAGCCCTACGCCTTTGACGGGATCGGCTTGAACCCGCAATGGGTGGCAAATATTCAGGAGCAACGCGTGCAGGCAAGGGGCGATGCCGACCTGCCGTGGAACCTGCAATGGGCGCGGCGCTCGAATTTGTTTTCATTCACAAATCTCACCGTCTGGGGTCTTGGCATACCGCTTGGCATCCTCGCGTGGATCGGCTTCCTCTATATGGGCTGGCGGATCTTCAAGGGTGAGTGGCGTCATGCGCTGCTCTGGGGCTGGACGGCGGCATACTTCCTCTGGCAGTCGCTTCAGTTCAACCCGACCATGCGCTATCAATTGCCGATCTATCCGCTGCTTGCGATGATGGCGGCATGGGTTGCCTTTGAGTTGGCAGGTCTGAAGGTTGCAACGTTTAAACGTTTTAACATTTCAACAATCATTGCAAGTGTTGTCGGTGTAACAGTCGTTGTGTTAACCGCTGCGTGGGCGTTCGCCTTCCACAGCATCTACCTGCGCGACGAACCTCGCATCGCCGCCTCGCGCTGGATTTATCAGAATATACCCGGACCGATCAACCTGCACATCGAAACGGGCGATTCAATTTACAACCAGCCTGTGCCATTTCCCACCGGGGTGTTCATTCAACCGGGCGAGCCCTACCAGACCTCTTTTATTCCCAAAAGTGACGGGCTGTTGAAGGATGTTTCACTTGCTCATGTGGCATCCATCCCGGATCCAATCTCCTCCCAATTGTTGCTGACCGTGTGGCAGAGTCTGACGGATCCACAACCCCTTGCCTCGGGCATTACCACACAGGCATCGCAGGAAATATCCGACGCGTCGTCACGCCTCGTGAATTTCGATCAGGCTCCCGCGCTGACTGCCAGCCAGACCTATTACCTGAAGTTCGAGATGATCACAACAGAGGGTCTGATCAAAATTTGCGGTCCCTTGCATGTTTCGATTCAATCGAGCGACCAGACCGCCGAGCAAACCATTGACCTGTCAGCGCCGTGTACGGTGTCGCCCGATGCGCCATTCACCATATCCATTACTCCACAGGTGGATGGCATGCTGAACAGAGTCACGCTCGAGCATGTAAGGGATGCAAGTCCAGACGCGCAAACCGACGAACACAAACTGGAATTGTTCATCTCAGAAGAACCGGATTCAGAAGGACAACCGCTTGCAGGCGCATCTGTGACGGCAACATTTGCCTCAACCGGTGACCCGCGCGGCGACACGTATCTGCTGACACTCGACCCGCCTGTTGCACTTGAAGTCGGAACAACCTACTTCCTTCGCATTGAAACGGACTCCGGTTTGCTCTCCATTAACGGGGCGACCGTCGCCAATGAGACGGACTACGATTACGGCCTGCCCTTCCGTGTGGATGGGTACGACGCGTTCGGCGGCATCTACCGCGGCGACTTGAACCTGCAGGTCTATTGGGACGACAACGCCGACAAACTTACTCGCTTCACCACCACCCTCGACCAAACCGATTACATCTTCATTCCCACCAACCACCAATACGGGCAGATCACGCGCCTGCCCGAGCGCTACCCGCTCACGACGCTGTATTACCGTGAACTGATCGGATGCCCGGTCGGCGAAAACATCATCCGCTGTTACCATGAAGCGGAACCCGGCATGTACAAAGGCAGGCTTGGCTTCGATCTGGTTGCCGTGTTCGAGACCTTCCCGAAACTGGGCAGCATTGAAATAAACGATCAATATGCCGAGGAGGCATTCACCTTTTACGATCATCCGAAGGTATTGATCTTCAAGAAGAATGAAACCTACGACCCGGCGCAGGTGCAATCCGTGCTAGGCACTGTCGATTTGTCGAAGGTCGTCCGCCTCACGCCGCGCCAGTTCGATGACTATTCCAACTTGTTACTGCCTCTCGACAGGCTCGCGAGTCAACGCGCGGGGGGCACGTGGTCTGAGTTGTTTGACTACGACTGGTTGCAGAACAAATATCCCTGGCTCGGTCTTGTGATTTGGTATGTCTTCATCTTTATTCTTGGGCTTGCCATCTATCCGCTGATCCGCCTCGCCATGCCCGGGCTGGCAGACAAGGGCTACCCTCTCAGCCGCGCGCTGGGATTGGTCTTATTTGGTTATCTCGCATGGCTGGCGGGTTCGATTGGCATTCCATACACGCGCACGACCATCGCAATTGTGTTCGGGTTGATCCTGCTCGCGGGCGGGTTGCTGGCTTATTATCAGCGCAATGAACTGCGTCAGGAATGGTCGTCGAAACGCAGATACTTCCTGCTGATCGAGGGTGTTTTCCTTTCCTTCTTCCTGATCGATCTTTTCATCCGCCTCGGCAACCCCGATCTTTGGCACCCCGCCAAAGGCGGTGAACGACCGATGGACTTCTCGTATTTCAACGCCGTGCTCAAGAGCACAACCTTCCCGCCGTATGACCCTTGGTTCGCGGGCGGTCACATCAACTATTACTATTACGGCTTTGTGCTGGTCGCCACACCCGCCAAGTTGTTGGGCATCGTCCCTTCGATTGCATACAACTTCATTCTGCCGACTTTGTTCGCCTTTGTCGCCACCTGCGCCTTTTCACTCGGCTGGAATCTCATCAGCCCCCTCTCCCAGTGGGAGAGGGCGGGGGGTGAGGGAGATTCGTCGCCGATGGTCGCCGGGTTTTCCGCCTCCTTCCTCACCATCCTGCTCGGCAACCTCGGCACGCTGCAGCTGATCTACAACCGCCTGCAGCAACTTGGCGCAGTCGGCGCTTTTAGCTGGGACTCGACCCTGACTCAACGATTGACGTGGGCGACTCAGGGATTCGCCTTGACTCTCAAGGGTGCCACGCTTCCGATCGGACCCGGAGACTGGTACTGGGACCCGAGCCGGGTCGTTCCCCCGAAGGGCGGCAACGAGATCACCGAGTTCCCGCTGTTCACCTTCCTCTACAGCGACATGCACGCACATATGATCGCCATGCCGATCATGCTGCTTGCCTTGAGCTGGGCGCTCGCGGTTGTGATGGGACGCGCGGGGTGGCGGAATCAAGCGTCGGCTGCGCTCGGTTTCGCCGTCGGCGGCTTGATCATCGGCGCGTTATATCCCACCAATCTATCCGACATGTATACCTTCCTGCCCATCGGTCTCGCGGCGATCGGGTATGCGATCTGGCGGTATATATATACTGAAACCGGCGTGAAACGGATCGCGCTCGTAATCGGCGCGGTGATCGCATTGACTGTTTTATCCTTCGTCATGTACCAGCCGTATCGCGCATGGTATGCGCAGGCATACAGCGCCATCGACCCGTGGAAGGGACCGTTCACGCCAATCATGTCCTATTTCACCATGTGGGGCGTGTTCCTGTTCATCATCGCCGCGTGGATGGCATGGGAAACACGCGAGTGGATGGCTGTGACGCCGCTTTCCGCGTTGCGCAAATTGAAGCCCTATCAGATTTTGATCGAAGGCGCATTGATCCTGTTAGTACTGGTACTGCTCGTGTTTCAATACATCGGCACGAGCATCGGCTGGATCGCACTTCCGATCGCGGCATGGGCGGGCATCCTGTTGTTCAGACCCAACATGCCCGATTCAAAACGGTTCG
>DATKAU010000097.1:0-7460 GCA_035514655.1 Anaerolineales bacterium | reverse complement strand
TATTATATGTTGAAGACGAATTCGCACACGTCGTGCTCACGCAACGATCCCTGGAGGAAAATTTTCCGCCGGATTTTGAACTGCTCCACGCCGAAACGATTTCATCCGCGCTCACGGTCCTCGACGCAAACCCCGATATCGAATTAATCCTCACTGATCTGCGCCTGCCGGACGGTTCCGGTCTGGACCTGCTTGATAAAGTTAATCAACGCGGGATTCCCATAGCCGTGGTTTTGGTGACCGGACAGGGGGATGAGGAGAATGCCGTTGCAGCGCTTAAAGCCGGCGCGGCAGATTATCTTGTCAAGCAGAGCGACTACCTGCTCCGGTTGCCTGTGGCAATCAGCAATGCCGTTGCGCGAAGCAGACTGCAGCGTGATCAGGCGGCATTACGCGAAGCCGAGGTAAAGTACCAGTCACTGGTTGAGCAGATCCCCGCGGTTGTTTTTTTGGATCGGGCAGATGAATCAGAGACAGGAATTTACATCAGCCCTCGTGTGGAGCAACTCACAGGTTATTCGCCTGAGGAATGGCTTGCCGACTCAAACCTGTGGGACAGGTTGATTTACGAGGAGGATCGTACTCGCATCTTCGAAGCTTATAAGGTCTCTCATAATTCCGGATCCCCGTTCATCGAGGAATATCGCTTGATTCATCGCGAAGGGGGGACCGTGTGGATCAAGGAAAACTCCACTCTCATCCGCGATAGCAACGGCTCGCCATTGTACTGGCAGGGAATCCTGCTCGATATAACTCAGGAGAAGGAGTCACAGGCGGCTGTACGGGAGGGCGAAGAACGATTTCGCCGAATCTTCCATTCATCCCCCATCGCCACCTGTGTGGCAACCCTCGACAATGGAAGATTCATCGATGCCAACAAAGCCTTTCTCGAACTTACCGGAGCATCCCTCGATGGCTTGATCGGCCATACATCCTCGGAGCTGGGATACTGGGATGGAAGACCGGAATTGAATCGGACCTCCTTTATCGCGGAACTGAAAGAGGCAAAAACAATCCAGGGCAGGGAGATCCAGTACACCAACGTCCCAAACGGTCCGCGTGACACGCTGGCATTTTACGAACTCATCGAATTAAGCGGGCAGCCATGCGTACTTGCCATGTTTTACGACATAACGGAACAAAAGAAATCGCGGAATGCATTGCAAACAGAACGCGACTTTGCTCTGCAGGTCCTCAATAATATGGGGCAGGGATTGACAGTCACAGGCAAAAACGGATTGTTGGAATATGTCAACCCTGCGTTCGCGAATATGATCGGTTTCCAACTCGAGGACATTCTAGGAAAGTACCCTGTGGATCTTTCAACGGAAGCCAGCCGCATCGGGTTGTTGGAACAACGCGAGCTCCGGGGGCGGGGGATCACATCCACATATGAATCCAGCCTCCAGCATAAAAACGGACATGATGTGCCTGTGTTCATCACCGGCGTTCCCCGGATGCAGAACAACCGGGTTTCAGGCACTATCGCTGTCGTCACGGATCTGACGGCCATCAAGCGCGCCGAGGAATCGCTTGCCCGCCAGGTGAAGGAACTCACCGTACTCCACTCCGTTGCAACGGCAAGCGCCGAAAGCACCACCGAGGATATGATCCTCAACAACACAATCAAAATCATCAGCGGCATCTATACCGATGTATGCGGGATCCTGCTTGCAGACGAGACGGGGAGCAGACTGTATCCGCATCCGTCGTATGCCGGGGCTGATATCACTTCGTGGAAAGATGGGGTCCCCGTTTCGGAGGGTGTTTCAGGCAAGGTGTTCAGGCTTGGGAGGACAATCCGGGTCGACGATGTGAACCGCGAGCCTGACTTCATCCAAATCGCCTCGGAGATGCAATCCGAACTGTGCGTGCCCATCCGCGTCCATGAGCGGATCATCGGAATCCTCAATGTGGAAAGCAGGAAACGGGCATATTTCGACGATGGGGATGAGCGCTTCCTCAACACTGTTGCGGGCGGGCTTGGGAGCGCGTTGCAACGGATCCGGCTGTTCGAAGCCGAGCAACGCCAGGCGCGCGAGTCTGACTTGCTGCGCGAGGCGACTGCCGGGTTGGGTGCATCGCTGGAACTCCAGCCGATCCTCACCTCTGTGCTGGAATCATTGGAACGGATCATTCCGTACGACAGCGCGTCCATCTTCCTTAAAAACAGCGAGGAAGATATTGATATTGTGGCCGCGAAGGGATTCGACGAACCCGAAAAGATCATCGGAAAACGGATACTGAAAACGGCGAAATGGACCCAGCTCCTGCACAACAAAAAGTCCATGATTCTGGCAGATGCCCAGGCTGACCCAATGTTCGAAAAGTGGGAAGGCTCGGAGCACATTCGAGGCTGGATGGGGGTGCCTATGATTGCGCAGGATGAAGTATTCGGATTTATTAATCTTGACAGCCGCAAGCCAAACGCGTTTTCCGAAAGACAGGCGACCATCGCCCAAACTTTTGCCAACACGGTCGCCGTGGCAATCGGAAACGCGCGTCTGTTCCAGGATGCCGTGCGAGCTGCAGAACGGCGCGCCGTGCTTCATCAAATCAGCCAGGATGTGGTGCGATTTTCACAGGATTCAGAACAAATCTACAAATCGATCCACGGAGCAGCCAGCCGGCTGATGCCTTGTGATGTCTTTACCATTTCCCTGAGAAACGAGTTGAAGAATACGAACGACTTTGTCTATCGCATAGAAGGCAATCACCGATACCCAATGGAAAGCATGGACACGAACACAGGGCTGACATCCAAAATCGTCCTGACAGGCAAAAGCATTATTTTACGAAATGCCGATGATATCGACGAAAGCGGGGCGGCGCGTTTTGGCCCCCCGAGGCACGTCCGTTCAGCCGTGCTTGTTCCCATGAGGATAGGCGACAGAATTCTGGGGACCATTTCCGCGCAATCCTATGAGCCTAATGCATTTGGCGATGAGGAAAAGGCGCTGCTTGAGATGCTGGCAACACACGCGGCGACTGCCTTCGAGAACGCACGGCTGTACGATGAGACCCAACGGCGCGTGCGCGAACTCGAAACAATTAACCAGATCTCAGCATCCCTGCGAAGCGCGCTTACCCTGGATGAGATGCTTCCCATCCTGCTAAACGAGACCCTGGATCTCCTGAACACAATAAACGGCTCGGTATGGCTTTATGATCAGTCGAGCAGGCTGCTCATCCAACGGATCGTCCGAGGCGCAGCAGCGGGTTTGAACCTTGCACCACTCGGACCGCAGGACGGGATCGTCGGGCACACATTTACCACCGGCAAAATATATGTGTCGCGTGATCTAAAGTCGGATTCCCTGGTGATGGAGGAGAATAGGCAAAAATTACCTGAGGGCTTGGGTTGTGTCTGCATCCCGATCCGTTCCACAGCCGGACCTGTGGGGGTATTGATGGTCCTGATCGATTCCAGCAGGCAAATTACTTCGGATGAGATCCACCTGTTGACGATCCTCGCGGAGATCACAGGGAACGCCGTCCATCGCGCCGAACTTTTTGACCAGAGTCAGGAACAAGTCCGGCGTGTGACCGCCCTGCGCGACATCGATTCCGCCATCGCCTCCTCCACCGACCTGCGCGTTACCCTGACCATCCTGACGGATCACGCACTCAGGCATCTCAAGGTGGACGCCGTGGATGTCCTGGTTTACCGCCCTGAACTGCAAAGCCTTACCTGGTTTTGCGGTGCGGGCTTTAACATCCCCTCCCCGTCGCGCCCACTGGTGCGGATCGGTGAAGGGCTGGCGGGTCAGGCGGTGATGAAAGGGAGAATCGATCACGTCACCGATCTCAAGAACTCTCGCGAAGCCCAGCGCGACCCGGTTCTGCTTCGCGAAGGATTCGTCACATATATCGGAGTGCCCCTGATCGTCAAGGGACAGATCAAGGGTGTGTTCGAGATCTTTCACCGCTCGCCCCTTTCACCAAACGCGGATTGGATGCAGTTCCTGCAAACCATTGCCGGCCAGGCAGCCATCGCCATCGATAACGCGCACCTGTTCGATAATCTTCAACGATCCAACCAGGAGTTGATGCAGGCATATGACACAACGCTCGAAGGCTGGGCGCGTGCGCTCGAATTGCGCGATCGCGAAACCGAGGGACATACGAGACGCGTCACCGAACTGACCATCCATCTCGCGCGGCGATTGGGCATCAGCGACAATGAACTGGTTGACATCTATCGCGGTGTTTTGCTGCACGACATCGGGAAGATGGGCGTGCCCGATCAGATCCTGAAGAAGACAGGACCCCTTACCGAAGCGGAATGGACAGAGATGCGGCTACACCCGCAGTTTGCATACGATCTGCTCCTGCCAATCACTTATTTGCATTCCTCCCTCGATATTCCCTACTGCCATCACGAACACTGGGACGGCAGCGGGTATCCGCGCGGCTTGCGCGGGGAGCAAATCCCTCTGGCAGCCAGGATATTTTCCGTTGTGGATATCTGGGACGCGTTGTTGTCGGATCGTCCGTATCGAAAGGCATGGCCTCGCGAGAAAGTGCTGGGGTACATCCAAGAAATCTCCGGGTCGATCCTCGACCCGAAAATCGCGGAGACGTTCCTTGCCATGATTGAAAGCACGGATGCCGAACCGTTCTAGGAGCCCGGGATCTGTTATTTCATGCTTTCACACGGAGGAATTTCCGCTTACCCACCTGTAATACTCCCGGGCGTGGAAAGGGCAGATCGCCGCGATCGAGCGTTTCCCCGTCCAGACGAATTCCTTTTTGCTCAAACAAACGACGCGCCTCTGACTTGCTCGACACCATCTTCGCAGCAAGCAGAACGTCTAGAACGGTCTCGCTCTGTTTCAATTCATGTTCCGGCATGTCATCGGGGATTTCCTTCTGCTGGAACATTTTCACGAACGCATCCTCCGCAGATTTCGCATCCGCTTCGCCATAAAAAATGGACACGATCTCGCGCGCAAGCCTCATCTTCACATCGCGCGGATGCGCCGTATCGGTTTCCAAATCCTTTTCGACGGCATCGATTTCATGGGGGCTCCAGCGCGTGACCAGGCGCATGAATTTGCCCATGGCAAAATCAGGGATCGACATCAGTTTGCCATACATATCGTCCGCGCCTGTATTGATGGGCACAATATTACCGGTCGATTTCGACATACGCTGCACGCCGTCCGTGCCAGGCAGGATGCCTGTGATAATACCTACCAGCGGCTTCTGCCCGAGACCTTCCTGCAACTTACGCCCGGCAACGATGATGTTGAACAACTGGTCGGTACCGCCCACCTGCACGTCAGTTTGCAGGGCGACCGCATCGTACCCCTGCATGAGGGCGTAGAACGTCTCATGCAGGAAGATTGGCTCGCCTTTTTCAAGCCGGTTCGAGAAATTTTCACGCGCCAAAAACTGCTGTACGGTGAAATTTTGCCCCAGCCGGATGAGATCCAGCAGCGACAATTCGCTCAACCATTCGCCGTTGTACCGGACTTTTGTCTTTTGTTTATCAAGCACGCGATACGCCTGCTCGGCATAGGTTTTGGAATTTTCCGCCACCTGCGCTTCGGAGAGGATCGGCCGCGCCTTGTTTTTATCTGACGGATCACCAACGAGCGCAGTATATGTTCCGATCAGAAAAGTCACTTCGTGCCCAAGCTCCTGGAACTGCCGTAATTTGCGCATTGTGATGGTGTGCCCGAGATGTAAATCATTGGAAGTTGGATCATAGCCGCAATAGACGCGCAGGGCTCGCCCTTCCTTCTGAGCCATCATGAGCCGCTCGCGCAGTTCGGTGGTCATTGCCGTTTTCAGATCTTCATCCCCATATTCCGTACCCTGCATCAATAGTTCGACTTGTTCATCAATGTTCATTCCATGCCTCCATGCAGTTGCGAGATGGCACCCGCGCCACTAATATACAAATAAAAACGCGCCCACGATGGGCGCGTCAATCAACACACCATCGCAATGCTCAGGCGTGATTGCAATAATACCTGTCGGAAT
The DNA here is from genome assembly GCA_035514655.1 of Anaerolineales bacterium. Lineage (GTDB taxonomy): Bacteria > Chloroflexota > Anaerolineae > Anaerolineales > Villigracilaceae > Defluviilinea. Next base: position 1,469 of record DATKAU010000097.1, on the reverse strand, counting down.
GCTCAAAACCAGACATGGGCCGATTATACAACATCACTGCCCAAGATTGAAGGTGAACGACCACGGACCCTTCACCGTGTAAAACTCATCGCTGTAAACGATCTGCTCCGCCTCCTCTTGCGACATGGTGTCTGGCTTGCTGATTATTTGCATAACCTGAACTCCACCCGAATCTACACAACCGAGAAGAATGCCTGTGGCACGCTCCTCCAATGTCTGTTGAATCTTCGGCATGTAGATGGTGCAGTACTCCTCAGGTCGCGGCGGCGCGGCAATCGAATCGACGGAGATCGACACACTCGAGAGGTCGGCATCCGGCGGGACGTTCTGAAAAGACAGGGTGTCGCATCGAAAGCCCGCCTGCCCTTCGATGGGCGCCTGAATGCTGAGCAGGCTGGTTGAAAAATCAAATAGGGTGACATCCGCATATTGCAGGCTTGCGCCCCAGACCGACCAGTCGGATCCATCGGGTAGGGTGAAGCAAATTTCCGCGTTCACCTGTTTTCCGTCCCGCCAGGCGCGGTTTGCCATGACGTTGAATCCGCTGGACGATTGCACGGCAGCGGCGGGAGCTGATTCCGCCGTTGGGTAGGAAGGGTCAATCAACGCAGTGGGTCCAGTTGGGACCAGTCCCTGCTGTGTGAACGGCGAGCAGGCAGAGGCAAGTAAAATCAACAACATCAACACTTTTTTCATTCAGACTCCTTTTTGACCAAACAAGTCGTTCAAGGCTTCATCCAATCTGCCAAAGCGAAAAGAGAATCCTGCTTCGAGCATGCGCCCTGGCTCGGCAAAGCGTCCTTCTGTGAGGAGAATGCTCATCTCTCCCATTATCATCCGCAACAAAAATGTCGGGAGGTGAAACCAGTATGGACGATGCAATGTGTCAGCAACAGCCCGCATGAAGTCGTCCATGGAGGTGGGAGGCGGGGCAATCAGGTTATAGGCGCCGCGGGCGGATTCATTGTCCAGGAAAAAACGCATCGCGCGTACGTGATCCTCAACGTGAATCCAATTGAACGACTGCCCCCCTTCGCCAAACCTGCCGCCGAAGAACAACCGCACCGGCAATGCCATGAGCGGGAACAACCCCCCGCGCCGCGCCAGCACTACGGCTGAACGAACAACCACGCGGCGGACACCGAGATATTCCACCGATCGCGATACTCCCTCCGATTCGACAGTTAAGCGGGCAAGAAAATCATTGGCTGGCGGACTGGATTCGTCTGCTACAGTGTCACCGCGCAGGCCGTAGTAGCTAATGCCGGAATGATGCAGGAAGAGGCGCGGGCGGCGCGACGCGCTCTCGATGGCAGAAACAAGCGCGGGGCCGGGAAGAACACGGGAGTCCGCGAACTTTTTCTTCCGACGCTTCGTCCATGGCCAATGTTCCAGCCCGTATCCCGTCAGATGCACAACCGCGTCCACATCATTGACAAGATGACCCCAGCCCTTTGTGGTCATCCCAT
>DATKAU010000096.1:0-8607 GCA_035514655.1 Anaerolineales bacterium | reverse complement strand
AATACACAGGCTTAACGCCGAACTCAGCAGCAGCGAAGCGCGTTTTCGGGGGCTGTTTGAACATGAACCCATCTCTATTTGGGAGGAAGATTTCTCAGCCGTGCGACAATATATTAATGATCTTCGCAGCGCGGGGGTGGTCGATTTCCCGGCCCATTTCGACGCACATCCCGAGGACGTTGCCGAGTGCGCGAGGCGGGTAAAAATCGTGGATGTGAACCGCGCCACACTCGAAATGTACCAGGCCGAGAGCAAAGCACAATTGCTGGCAGGCTTGTCGCAGGTTCTAGGTCCTGAATCATTGCTCCCGTTCAAGGAGGAACTGCTTGCGCTTCTGCGCGGCAATATGATTTTCGAGACCGAGATCATCAATTACACGCTGCGTGGCGAGAGGCGCCTCGCACTTCTTCGTCTAACAATTGCGCCCGGCTACGAGCAGACATGGGCCAAGGTGTTTGTTGGCATTAGCAATATCACTGAGCGCAGGCAGGCCGAGGAAGCCTTACGGGAGGCCGAGACCAAATATCGCAGCCTTGTGGAAAACATGCCTGCCATCGTCTATATCGACCTGGCAGATGAACCTCACAATACCATCTACATCAATCCTCAGGTTCAGGAAATGCTCGGGTACTCATCTGAAGACTGGATTGCCAAACCAGATTTGTGCAATGACATAGTCCACCCTGAAGACAGTGAGCGCATGTGGAGAGAAGCACAAGAATCCCAAACTAGTGGACGATATGCCGGCGATTATCGCTACATCGCCAAAGATGGGCGTGTTGTCTGGGTGCATGATGAAGCCGTCCTCCTGAAAAATGAAGGGGAGGCACCATCCGTATGGCAAGGCGTGATGCTCGATATCACAGCCCAGAAGGCGGCTGAGGAGGCGCTACGCGAGAGCGAATCCAAGCTCCGCGCAATTTTCGATACCATGAGCGAAGGCATCACGTTGAATGAAATCATCTACAACGAAAAAGGAGAAATGGTTGATTATCGCATTCTCGAAGTCAACCAGGCTTTTTATTCCATCGCGGATTACAGCGGCAGCCAGGTGGTCGGGAACCTCGCCACAAAACTGTATGGTATGTCGCCGGAGATCATCAAAGCCTTCTGGGAAACTCATAAAATCAGGAGCGAAGTGCAGCACACTGAATATTACAGTCCGCTGAGTAATAGAAGTTTTTTCATTTCCACATCTCCCTTTGTCAACGACAGGTTCGTGACATCTTTCTTTGACATCACTGAACTCAAGCAAACTGAGGCAGCCCTGCGCCAGAGCGAGGAGAAATTCCGCTCTCTGGTCGAGCGCCTGCCGGCCATCACATATATCTCCGCATTCGACGAGGCGAAGACCCGCCTGTACGTCAGCCCACAGAACGAAAAGTATCTGGGCTTCTCGCCTGCCGAGTGGCTGGCTGACCCAGAGTTATGGCGCAATCAACTTCACCCTGACGACCACAAACGGGTGCTGGCTGAAGCATCCCATTTCTACGAAACCGGCGAACCGTTTATCTCAGAATATCGCACATTGAGCCGCGATGGCAGGTTTGTATGGTTCCATGATGAGGCTGTGATTATCAGGGATGCCGACGGCAAGCCGCAGTATATTCAGGGAGTCAAAGTTAACATCACTGAGCAAAAGCAGGCTGAGGAAGCCCTGCGCCAGAGCGAGGAGCGATACAGGCTGATGTCCTGGGCTACCCGGGATGCAGTATGGGATTGGGACCTGCGCGCGGAGCAGATTTGGTGGGGCGCCGGGCTCCAAAAAATATTTCGTTACCCCTCCGAATCGCTCCAGACCGATCCCGGGTGGCGGCGTGATCGCATCCACGAAAACGACAAAACAAAAGTAGATCATACCATTCAGCAGGCACTGGAGGGAGGCATGGAGTTTTGGTCGAAGGAATATCGATTTCAGCGCCTCGACGGGACCTATGCCGATATCATGGACCGCGCCTACATCCTGCGCGACGATTCCGGCCAGCCATACCGCATGCTTGGGGCGATGATGGATATCACCGAGCGCAAGCAGATCGAGGAGATCATCCGCAATCAAAACGATATGCTCTCCAGCCTGTATCAGATTACGCTGGATCTGTTGAAGCATCGGGACATCGATGCCCTGCTGAACGCGATGGTCGAGCTGTCAGCAAAATTTTTGGACGCTGCCTTCGCTGAAATCATGTTGATCGAAGGCGAAGAGCTGGTTGTGAAAGCGGCATTGAAGAATCAGCCCGCTCTGATCGGCAGACGGATGAACCGGGACGACGCGGTTCTTTCGTGGGAGGCCTTCGACACTCGTCAGCCTGTGGTAATGAAGGATTATTACAATTGGCCCCTTCGGGGAGCCGCTTATGATGAACATATACTGCATGCAGTGATTAGTTATCCCATCCTAAATGAAGACGAATGCCTTGGAGTGCTGGGATTGGGCAGGGATAAACCCGGGTATGAATTTACCGTGGATCAAATTCAATTCGGGCGCCTGCTCGCCAACCTGACGGCGCTGGTACTTAATAACGCCCAGCTACGCGAGGCATTGCGGGAGCAATCGATCCATGATCCATTGACCGGGTTGTTCAACCGCCGCTATATGGAGGAGGTGCTGAAACAACACCTCAACCGGGTCACCCGCCAGCATCATCCTCTTGGGATGATCATGGTGGATATAGACCATTTCAAACGATTTAACGATGCACATGGGCATGCAGCCGGTGACGCACTTCTGCGCGAGGTCGGACGGTTACTGCAAAACCAGATCCGTGTCGAGGATATTGCCTGCCGGTACGGCGGGGAGGAATTCCTCCTGATCATGCCGGGTGCCTCCATCGCCGAGACCTGGGATCGCGCCGGGCAACTGCGTCGCGAGGTGAAGGAACTCCAGATTGAGCACGAGGGGCGAATGATCGGGGAAATTACCCTCTCTGCAGGGGTTGCGGTTTATCCTGAGCATGGCTCCACACAGGATTCTCTCATGCGCGCCGCCGATGCCGCTCTGTACCGTGCCAAGCAGGGCGGCCGCGACCAGGCTTTCCTCGCCGAAAGCAGAAGTTAACCTACAGATATAGATCTACTGCCGTTACATTAATATTTAATCACCGTGACTTCCAAGAAATCGACCCGATCTCCAATTCTGCCCTGTTCACGAGGCTCAATGCGGCATTGAAACGTGATAATATAGGGCTCATATTCCACTTTTAATCGCGAGGCGCTCATGCATGAAGGATTGAAAATTACATCCGAACAGATGGAAGCCGCAGTTCCTGTGACCGTCTTTCACATCGGCGGTTGGCTCGATGCCCAAAGCGAGGCGCAATTCCTCGAGGCGGCGCGGGTCGCGTATGACGGCGGCGCGCGCTACCTGTTGATCAACATGCACGACCTCGATACGCTCACCAGCGCGGGCATGCGCGCCATCCAGAAGGTGTACCAGATGTTCACCCCGCAGGCGGAGCATTTCAAGGTGGCGCACCTGAAGTTGTGCAACGCGCCTCCGCAGATTTACAACGTGCTGGGTATCACGGGCTTCCTGCAAAACATCCCCATGTACGAAAGCCAGGACGATGCGATAGGATCGTTCGGGCAGGAATAACCGGCGAAAACACCAGGAAGGACTCTCCAGCAGATGGGAGAGTCCTTTAGTTTAACTGCAGCATTACCGCTTCGGTGATCCTTCAAATGAGGCAGAACGGGTCTGATATGTTTGTTAACTCGTTGCAAGCCAGCCAGGTTGAAAGGCGGGCTACAATCATCGTGAAAGTTTTGGGAATATGCAGATTCAATACCATCCCTACGCTGTATACCTTCTCCTCTCTGCGTTGATTACTCTGGCTGCCTCGGGTATCGCCTGGCGCCGTTCGGCACCGGGTTCATTCACGCCGGGCTGGTTATTGGTTGCCATGACAATCTGGTCCGGCAGCTACGCCGCGCGCTGGATTTATATTTCGTTCGACGCAAAGCTGGTCTGGTTCAAGATCATGTATATCGGCATCATCGCGGTGCCGGTCCTGTTCCTGATATTCGCCTTGAGCCTCAGCCACAATGAACATTGGCTGACGCGGAGAAACCTGCTCCTGCTTTCGATCGAACCTGTCTTATCCCTGTTCCTGTTATGGACAAATGATCTCCATCACCTGTATTATGTGTCGCTCCAGGCGGTTGATATGGGCGGTCTCGTGATGCTGGAATTCGTGCAGGGTCCATGGTACTCTGTTAATCTCATCTATTCCTATTCCACCATTCTCTGCGCCCTGGCGTTGATCGTCCTCGCCGCGTTGCGGTTGGGTCCCATCATTCGGAATCAATATCTTTTAATCCTCACGGGATCCATGGTTCCGTGGATAACAAGCATCATTAGTGAGCTCAATTTCAGCCAGTGGCAGGGGCTCGATCTCACCCCGATCTCATTTGGAGTGAGCGGCATCCTTTTCGCCGTTGCCGTGTTCCGGGAACGCTTCATGGATCTCATCCCCGTGGCGCGCAGCCACCTGATCGAAACCATGCAGGATGGCGTGCTGGTACTGGACTGGCAGAACCGCGTGGTGGATATCAACCCGGCGATGGAAAAATTCCTGGTGGGCGAACCCTCCACCTTTATCGGAAAACATGCGGGTGACATTCTGGGGAACTGGACTGAGAAGGCGGAGCCGCTGCTGAACGGGCTCGAATCGCAAACCGAGGTAAGGGCGCCCAACGATCCCTCACGCATCCTTGATTTACGCGCCACCCCGTTATACCACCGGGACGGGCGCCTGAACGGCAGGCTGCTCGTTTTCCGCGAGATCACCGAACGCAAGGATGTGGAACGGAAACTACGCGCTGCGAATTCGCGCATGCAATCTCAATTGATCGAGATTGGCACACTGCAGAGCCACCTGCGCGAGCAAGCCATCCGCGACCCATTGACAAACCTCTTCAACCGGCGGTATCTCGAGGAAACACTTGACCGTGAACTGGCGCGCGCCTCGCGTGAATCCTATCCCGTCTGTATCATTATGATCGACATCGATCATTTCAAGAAGGTCAACGACAGGCATGGACACGAAGCAGGCGACCTCGTACTCAAGGCAATGGCGGACTTGATGGCCGGATACACCCGCCGCGGGGATTTTGCCTGCCGCTTCGGAGGCGAGGAATTCGTCGTCGTGATGCCGAACATCAGTACAGATGTTGCCCGTGAGCGCGCTTCGACGCTGCGCGAAACCCTCACTTCCCTGCGCATCCCCTATAACCAGACACAAATCGCGGTGACCATTTCGATGGGGATTGCCTCCCATCCCGCGAACGGCGCCACGCGCGAGGCGGTCCTGCGCGCGGCAGACAAAGCGATGTATGCCGCCAAGGAGGCAGGGCGCGATGACATCCGTTCGTATGATCAATTGCAGGCGATGAACAACTAGCACGGGGATTGAAATCCTTACAAAAGTCTGAACGCACATTCCGCAAGGCTCCGCATTGGAGTATGATCCTCAACATGAACGGCACTACCATCCTCGTGGTGGAGGACGAAGCCAGCATCGCCGAGGTGGTGAGTCTCTACCTGAAACGCGCCGGGTTCATTGTGCAGATCGCCCCGGATGGAAAAAAGGCGATGACCATCTTCGAACGCCAGCAAACGGATTTCGTCATCCTTGACCTGATGCTCCCCGAGGTGGACGGTCTCTCACTCACCCGCTGGCTGCGCGACCGATCCGATGTGCCGATCATCATGCTGACGGCGCGCCGCGAGGAGGCGGATCGAATCGCGGGACTCGAAATGGGCGCGGACGATTACGTGGTCAAGCCGTTCAGCCCACAGGAACTCGTCAGCCGAGTGAGGGCGGTGATGCGGCGCCTCGGGCGGGATCAGACTGAACCTGAGCATGACCGCAGTCTATCCTTTGACGGGCTGTCCATCGATCCGCTCAGTCGCGAAGTGAAGGTACAAGGGGTGGATATCGAATTGACCGCGAAGGAGTTCGATATGCTGTACCTGCTGGCGCGGCACCCGAAACAGGTGTTCACGCGCGAGCAACTGCTTGACCGTGTATGGGGAGGCTCGCAATATATCGACCCCGGGACCGTGACCGTGCACGTCCGCCGCCTGCGCGAAAAGATAGAGGCAGATGCATCGAAACCCGCGCGGCTGCTCACCGTGTGGGGCGTGGGGTATAAATTTGAACCGTGAAATGTAAAACGTAGGGGCGAGGTCATCTCGCCCGCTTTTGGCGGGAAAACCCCGCCCCTGCGAAAATTCAATGTTATGAAATCAACTCTCTCCCAAACTTCCATGCCCGCCCGGCTTGTGATCGGCATTCTGTTCATCCTCGCCGTATCGCTGGGAATTTTTGAGCTTGTTATGCTCCCGCCATTGAAGGATCTCGGGCAGATGGCGCTGTATCTCAGCGCGACGGCACTGGTCTCTGCGCTGGCGGGGTATGTGGCATATCGCCTCGGGTGGATTAACTTCTCGCCCGCGTTACGCTGGACCCTGCTCGGCGGATACGCCCTGGCGAGCATTCTTACTTTTTTCAACGTATGGTTCTCGGCGCAGATGATGTTCGCCAGCGAACACGATCTGTTGCTGGCAATCGTCCTGCTTGTGTTTGCAGGCGGCATGGCGATGGTGCTTGGCTATTTCCTCTCGACCACGATCACCGAGCGGATCCACCAGCTCAAAAGTGCGGCGGAAAAACTTGCGCAGGGCGATTTGAAAACACGCGTCCCGGTGGGTGGGCGCGATGAAGTGGCATCGCTCGCGGTCACGTTCAACCAGATGGCGGAGCAGCTGCAAGCCGCCGATCAAAAACAGCGCGAGCTCGAGAGCCTGCGGCGCGACCTGATCGCCTGGGTGAGCCACGATCTGCAGACCCCGCTGACTTCGATGCGCGCGATCCTCGAAGCGCTGTCCGATGGTGTTGTGGACGACCCCGAAACCGTGAAGCGCTATTTGAATACTGCACAGCGCGATGTACGTTCACTCTCTGCGTTGATCGACGATCTCTTCCAGATGGCGCAGCTCGATGCAGGCGGCTTTCCTCTCCATCGCGCAGAGGCATCCCTGGGCGATCTGATTTCGGATACGCTTGAAAGTTTCACACAACTCGCAAAACAGGGAGACATTACATTGGAGGGAAACGTCGATGCGGATGTTGATCCTGTTCGCATGGATACACAAGCCATCGGGCGCGTGCTAAACAATTTGATCGGCAACGCCTTGCGTCACACGCCTGCGCAGGGACGTATCAGTGTTTGGGTGAGGCGCACGGGCAAGAGTGTGGTGGTTACCGTGAGCGACACAGGCGAGGGCATCCGCACGGAGGATCTGCCGCGCATCTTCGAACGTTTCTATCGCGGTGACGCTTCGCGGTCGCGCACTCGCGGCACCGGCGCCGGGCTGGGTCTGGCCATCGCGCGCGGCATTGTCCGCGCGCACGGCGGCGATATCCGGGTGGAGAGCCGCGCGGGCCAAGGCACGCAGTTCACATTTCATATCCCCTAACAAACCTTTCAGCAAGCCGTAAGAGTTTCGTAAGGAAGTTTTCTTAGAATGGTCGCATCAAGGAGGCTGACCAGTTCATGAAACGACTTCTCTTCGGACTTCTGATCATTGCCCTTGCAGGATGCGCTCCGGTACAAACCGACGTGTTGTCATCCGCGGACGCGCCTCAAGAGCAGGAGGTATCTGTGGAACCTGCCATGCCCAAACTCGCTTCCCTGCCGGACCTCGGACCGGCTCCTGAATTAACCAACGAGACCTGGCTTAACGTTGACTCGCCCCTTCGAATCGCCGACCTGCGCGGCAAAGTGGTCATCGTGGAGATGTGGACGTTTGGCTGCATCAATTGCCAGAACGTCATGCCTTCGTTAAAGGACTGGCACAGCAAGTATGCCGAGCAAGGCTTGGTGATCATCGGCAATCATTATCCTGAATTCGGTTATGAGGCCGATCTCGCCAACCTTGAGGATGCGGTGTCGCGCTTCGGGATCAAATACCCCGTGGCGCAGGATAACGACGGCGCCACCTGGCGCGCATACAAGAATCACTACTGGCCCACGTTGTATTTGATCGACAAGCAGGGTCGCATCCGCTATGTGCATATCGGCGAGGGGCGGTATGCCGAGACCGAGGAAAACATCCAAGCGTTGCTGGAAGAGACATATTAAGTGTCATTCCGAACCCGAGCCTTAAATGACGAGTCGGCGAAGCAATCTCCTAATTGAAAGGGAGTCTGGATTGCCACGGGTGCCGCTTCGTCTTCGGACTTCGTCCTCCGCTCAGCGCGAGCGCCCTCGCAATGACACCATAAACAGAGGTATATCATGAACAACACATTCAAATCCGTTCCTGTCAAATCATCCGAGATCACGCCGTATGCACAATATCTTTCGCGGCGCGATTTTCTCAAAGCCGCAGGCATCGTCACCGGGTCTGCGCTGCTCGCCGCGTGCGCGCCGAAAGGCACGGCATCAGCCGTCCCTGAAGATGCGGCGGATCTTCCGGCGAAGTTCGACGAGTTGGGCGATCCCGCCAATTCATTCGAAGACATCACAAATTACAACAATTATTATGAATTCACAACTGTCAAAGAGGGAGTCGCGCCCCGATCTCAGGAGTTCACCACCCGC
>DATKAU010000095.1:0-2716 GCA_035514655.1 Anaerolineales bacterium | reverse complement strand
TCTGGGAGCAAAATCCGCGCCAGTTATCGAAAATGAAAACCAAATCCGGGGGCAGGGCGTGTACAGTGTTCCCCCTTGCCGTTACGACTCCTTCTTGATAATTCAAAAGGAGTGTTATATGAAAAGACTTTACCTTGTTTTGCTTGCCGTTTTACTGGCGGCATGCACCGCCGCGCCAACGCAGGCGCCGGTACAACCGGTTGCGCAGGAACCTGTCGTGGTGACCGTGGTCGTTCAACCGACACAGGCTCCCCCACAGCAGGAACCGATCGTTGTCACTGTTGTAGTCCCCGCATCTCCAGTGCCTGAACAGCCCACTGCCGTGCCTCCGACTCAACCTCCCGCGGCGGCCACCTCCGCGGATACAAGCGGCGCTTCGATCGTGCTGGATGACCTTCTCGGCAAGGGCGTGTTCAATAGCATCACTTTGTCGGGCAATGAATTTTCATTGCGTTGCCTGACGCGCGAAATCACCATTACCGCCACAGCATCGTTCATCGATATCGATGAAGCCGAACTTTTCTATCGGACGGTGGACCAGCCCGGGGTGCTGTATTACTCCGAATGGCAGAGCGCGGGAAAAATGGAGGATGAGGGCAACGGTCTGTTTTCGATGGTGGTCACCGGCGAAGACGTGCACCCCAACCTGCGTCTCGACCCGGGCTGGTTTGAATTTCAAATTGTCGGTTTGAACAGGGGCGGCGACAGGGTTGATGCCACCGAAAAAATCGAACAACTTGTGACGTACCGGATCAACTGTCCGTAGGATGATAAACGTCCCGCAGGGCAAGCCTGCGGGACGTTTTTTTATCGCCTCTCTCCCAGCCGACAATTGATTCTGAGTCCCAATCTTTCACTCCCCGATGATCTTCACCAGCACGCGCTTTCTCCTGCGCCCGTCGAACTCGCCATAGAAGATCTGTTCCCACGGACCGAAATCCAATTCCCCGTTCGTGATCGCGATTACCACCTCGCGCCCCATGATCTGGCGCTTGAGGTGTGAGTCTGCGTTGTCTTCACCCGTGTCGTTGTGGCGGTATTGACTCACCGGCGCGTGGGGGGCAAGCTTCTCCAGCCATTGCTCGTAGTCCTGGTGCAGGCCGCCCTCATCGTCGTTGATGAAAACCGAGGCTGAGATGTGCATGGCGTTGACGAGGGCGATACCCTCCTTAATCCCGCTCTCGCGCAGGGCGACTTCAACGTCAGGTGTAATGTTCACGAACGCGCGCCTGGATGGGATATTGAACCACAACTCTTTCCGGAAGGTCTTCAAGGCTTCGACTCCGTTAAGGCTTTCATCAATTCGCGGCAGAAATCGGGGATGTCGGCCACGACGCGTCCCCACACCTGATTGCCTTCTTGAAACGCAGGTTCGTCGACCCACACTGCGCCAACATTCACGAGATCATCCTTGATTCCAAGTGAACCTGTGGCACGCTGGCCCGCCCTGACGATTCCTGCTGAAATGGCAATAGACCCGCCGTGACAAATAATTCCGATTACCTTATTCGCCTTATCCATTTCACGCACGAGACTTTTGACGGCATCATATCTTCTCAATTTATCAGGCGCCCAGCCGCCGGGGAGGATGAGGGCGTACAGATCGTTGGGATCCAATGCTTCGATTTTTGTATCGGGCGTGATAACCAGGCCATTTTTCCCCTTAAGAGTTTTTATCTCCAGAGCTGCGGTCAGGATCCGCGCGCCTTCTTCTTGCAGGCGCATCAACGGGACGAAATACTCAAGGTCTTCCACGCCTTCGGCAACAAGAGTAGCGATTGTTTTACTTTGCAGTTTCACGGTTCACCCTTTTCGTCTGTTTACTCAACCTGGGAAATACTCCACCCACCTTTTGCATATACTTGCGATATTCATCCCCGAACTGTTCGATCATCAATTGCTCCTCAGCTTTCACGCGCACGGCATAGAAGACGACGGAGATCAGGAAATTCAACCAGCCAGCGATCCGGTTTTGCAGGAGCAGGGGCTGGGCAATGACCCACAACCACTGCGACGCGTACATTGGGTGACGGATGACGCCATAAATTCCCTTTGTGATCAAATCATGCTTCTCACGAATCTCAAGCGTGGGTGACCAGTTCGCTCCCAGATCCGCGTGGGCGCGCCAAAAGACAATCAGTGCGGCGGCGAGGATGACAACCCCGAGCCATCCAGCCCATGCGGGCAGGGTGTAGTTCGCAAAATTCAGCCAGCCGGTCGTGGCATGGATGATGGGAACAATGAACATGCCAATCAGGAGCAGGAAAAGGATCATCGTTTCCTGTGAGGTGATCCGCCGCTCGGTCATATTCTGTGCCTTGCGCTGCCTATTTAGCGGCGCACGGATGATCATCTCAATGACAATACCGATGAAGTAAATCCAGGTGAAAATTTTCACGGTTAACTTTCCGTCTTCTCCACCACCACAGTGGCTTCAGTCAGCAGCGCGGCGATCGCGCCGATGGCGGCAAGTTGTGGCGCGATCAAAGCGCTCACCACGCCAAACGTGAGCGGGATTTCAAAGAGAGTTTTCCCATCCTTGTCCTTGATGATCACGCGGCGGATGTTGCCCTCCTTGATCAGGTTCTTGATCTTGGTGAGCAGTTCCTCGCCGACCACGCGGAATTCCTCGGTGCGAAATTTTTGTTCGGGCATGTCAGCCTCCAAATAAATTATACGCCTTTAACATCCCCTCGAATGCCCGCCTGCCGTCTGA